>JAGHSC010000096.1 GCA_018066065.1 Candidatus Cryptobacteroides faecihippi | reverse complement strand
GGCCTGAAGTGCTCCTATTCAGGGACCGGGCATGTGACATCACAGATCCCGAAGGCGGGGCAGAGAGTGGAAAAGGGTTCAACCGTAAGCATGACTTTGAAGTAAGATGAGACTTGACTCGATCATAAGGAACAGCGGAGTGACCGCAGCCAGGGGCAGCCTGGAGGTAATGGTCTCCGACATCTGCAGCGACTCCAGGAAGGTCGCTCCGGGAGCCATGTTCATCGCAGTCAAGGGCTACGGTGCCGACGGCCATGCCTTCATCGGGAAGGCTGTGGAATCCGGTGCTGTGGCAGTTGTCTACGAGGATGCTTCGGCGCTTGCATCGATCCCGGAGAACGTGACGGCCATCAAGGTCGGCAGCTCAAGGCATGCACTCGCGATCATGGCTTCGAACTTCTACGGCAACCCGTCCTCGAAGCTGACTCTCGTGGGAATCACGGGAACCAACGGCAAGACCACGACGGTGACCCTGCTCTACCACTTGTTCATGAACCAGGGCTACAGCTGCGGGCTTCTCTCGACAATCGCGAACTTCGTCGGCACGACCAGGACAGAAACGACCAACACGACATCCGACCCGATCACCATCAACTCGCTGATGAGCAGGATGGTGGATGCTGGATGTGAATATTGCTTCATGGAGGTCAGCTCGATCGGAGTGGAGCAGGAGAGGGTTGCGGGGCTTGACTTCAAGGTCGGAATCTTCTCCAACCTGACCCATGACCACCTGGACTACCACAAGACCTTCGCTGAATATCTCAGGTGCAAGAAGCTGTTCTTCGACACACTGCCTGCATCCGCAACGGCGATCACGAACGTGGACGACCGCAACGGGGAGGTGATGGTTCAGAACACAAAGGCCCGCGTCCTTACATATTCATGCAGGAGCATGGCAGACCACACCTGCAGGATCATCGAGGAGAGCTTTGATGGAATGCTTCTCCGCATCGACGGGAAGGAGGTATGGACGAGGCTGATCGGGCAGCACAATGCCTACAATCTGCTGGCCATCTACAGCGCCGCAATGGCTGTCGGAGCATCGCCTGACGAGACTCTGGTGGCTCTGAGCAACCTCATGCCCGCCCCGGGAAGGCTTGAAAGCGTGAGGGGCCCGAAGGACCTGAGCGTGGTGTTCGACTACGCGCACACTCCGGATGCTCTCGAAAACGTGCTCAAGACTCTCAAGGACATCTCTCCATCCAAGGAGCTCATCTGCGTCTTCGGATGCGGCGGCGACAGGGACAGGACCAAGAGGCCGGAAATGGCAAAGGTCGCAGAGCAGTACGCAGACAGGATATTCGTAACATCGGACAACAGCCGTTCCGAAAGGACGGAAGACATAATGGAAGACATCAAGGCTGGTTTCTCCATGAAGGGAATGGCAAAGGCCATGTTCATCTCAGACAGGAAGGAAGCCATCAGGACAGCGATCATGCTGGCTCCGGAAGGTGCTGCGATCCTGCTGGCCGGCAAGGGTCACGAGACCTACCAGATCATCGGAAACGAGCACAGGCACTTCGATGAAAGGGAGATAGTCAGCGAAGTCTTCGAAGGAATGAAAACATTGTAAGAACACCAGACACACCATGATATACCATCTGTTCCAATACCTCAAGCAGTTCGACATCCCAGGACAGGGACTGTTCACCTATCTGTCATTCAGAGCGATCATCGCAAGCGTGACGGCCATGCTCCTTTCCCTTTTCGCAGGCAAGAAGATCATCGGTTTCCTCCAGAAGAGGCAGATCGGAGAGACCATCCGCGACCTCGGGCTGGAAGGGCAGATGCAGAAGAAGGGAACGCCGACGATGGGCGGTGTGATCATCATCATCGCCATCCTGATTCCAGCCCTCCTGTTCTGCGACCTGACGAACATCTACACGCAGCTGCTCCTCCTCACCACTGTCTGGTGCGGAGTGCTCGGGTTCTCGGATGACTACATCAAGGTGTTCAAGCACAACAAGGAAGGTCTTCATCCAAAGGCAAAGCTGGTAGGTCAGGTTGGACTGGGCCTCATCATCGGACTGGCAGTCTGCTTCAGCAACGACATCGTCGTCCGTGAGAAGGTCAAGGTCACTGCAGGCACCGACAACGTGGTCGCCCAGGGCAACAGCAGCTCGCTCAACGTGGACTCCGAGACTCTCGTGGCCACCAGCAGCGGATGGAAGATGGAGAATGTCATCAAGAGCACCAAGCCCACAATCCCGTTCGTCAATAGCCATGAGTCCGACTACAAGTGCTTCTCCCCTTTCAGGGGCAAGTGGGGATGGTACTGCAAGTGGGCCATCTACGTGCTGATGATCGTGGTAGTGATCACAGCCTGTTCCAACGGCACGAACCTGACTGACGGAATGGACGGGCTGGCCGCAGGCACATCGGCGATCGTCGGCGTCGTGCCCGGTATCCTGGCATGGCTCAGCGGAAGCCTTCTGAATTCCGATTACCTCAACATAATGTACATCCCCGGGACCGGTGAAGTGGCGATTTTCATGGCAGCCTTCGTCGGTGCCCTGCTCGGATTCCTCTGGTACAACTCATTCCCTGCACAAGTCTTCATGGGAGACACGGGAAGCCTCACGATCGGCGGCATCATCGGCGTCAGCGCCGTGCTGGTCAGAAAGGAACTTCTCCTCCCGGTGCTCTGTGGAATCTTCCTCGTGGAGTCCCTGTCAGTGATCATCCAGCGAGTCTGGTTCAAGTACACGAAGAAGAAGCATGGTGAGGGAGTAAGGGTGTTCAAGATGACCCCTATCCACCATCACTTCCAGAAGGAAGGAATCCCGAGCCTGGTGCAGAAGCCGGTCCATGCAATACCTGAGGCAAAGATTGTCTCAAGGTTCTGGATCATCGGGATAATCCTCGCCGTGGTGACCCTGGCTCTGCTCAAGGTCAGGTAGGAGGAAGATGGAAAAGAATGTCCAATTGAAAGATTTATAATATTTTAGTATGTCAAGAGTAGTAGTCCTCGGCGGAGGCGAAAGCGGTGTAGGTGCCGCTGTGCTCGCAAAAGTGAAAGGGTTCGACGTCTTCCTGTCCGACAGCGGGAAGATCGAAGAGCGCTACGCCGATGATCTCCGGAAGTGGGATATTCCTTTCGAGGAAGGACATCACACCGAGGAGCTCATCCTCAACGCCGACGAAATCATCAAGAGTCCTGGTATCCCAAGCACCGTCCCGATGGTGAAGAAGCTGGAAGCCCAGGGAACAAGCATCATCTCAGAGATCGAATTCGCAGGAAGGTACGACACCGCGAAGAAGATCTGCATCACAGGAAGCAACGGCAAGACGACAACGACCTCGCTGATCTACTATCTCCTGCAGAATGCAGGACTGAACGTGGGTCTCGGCGGAAACATCGGAAAGAGCTACGCAATGCAGGTCGCAACCGAAAAATATGACTATTACGTCCTGGAAATCAGCAGTTTCCAGCTCGACAACTGCTACAGCTTCCACCCAGACATAGCAATCATCACGAACATCACACCTGACCATCTGGACCGCTACGACTTCAAGTTCGAGAACTACATCAAGTCGAAGTTCCGCATCACCCAGAACCTCAGGCCGGAGGATTGCTTCATCTTCGATTCCGACGACGAGATCACAATCGCCCACCTCAGCAAGATCGTCATGTCTGCCAAGATGCTGCCTTTCACCCAGAAGGGAGAGGTCGACCAGGGAGCCTTCGTCAAGGACGAACAGATTGTCGTAAGGTACGAGGAAGAGGAATGCAACGTCTACCTCAAGGAACTTGCCCTTGGAGGAAAGCACAACATCTACAACTCGATGGCGGCGGCCCTTGCCGCAAAGGCCTCCGGAATAGACAACAAGGTCATCCGCGAATCACTCGCGACCTTCCAGCCGATCGAGAACAGGCTCGAGCCGGTGCTCAGCGTCAAGGATGTGCTCTACATCAACGACTCCAAGGCAACCAATGTCGATGCTGCATGGTACGCACTCGAGTGCCAGAAGAGTCCGGTTGTCTGGATCGCAGGCGGAAAGGACAAAGGCAATGACTATGAAGTGCTCAAGCCTCTCGTCCGCGAGAAGGTCAAGGCAATAGTGTGCCTCGGAGTGGACAACCACAAGTTCTACGAAGCATTCGAGGACATCGTCGGAAAGGACAGGATGGTCGAGACCAGGTCCGCAGAGGACGCAGTGAAGGAGGCCAGCAAGTTTGCCGAGCCAGGAGACGTCGTGCTCCTGAGCCCTTGCTGCGCAAGCTTCGACCTGTTCAAGAACATGGAAGAGAGAGGAGAAAAGTTCAAGGAAGCCGTCAGAAGGCTGTAGGAACCGGAAAAGGAATATGGCAGAAGATAAGAAGAAGAACAATCTGTGGAACTTCGTGGACACCCTCGAAGGAGACAAGGTCGTGTGGATGATCGTCCTGATGCTCATCCTCATCTCCATCGTCGCCATATTCTCATCGACATCCATGCTTGCCCTGCAGAAGGGCACTTCCCGACTGGCAATCATCAGTGACCAGCTGAAGATCTCGCTCGCCGGACTGTTCGTGATCATCGTCTGCTACAACATCAAGAGCATCCGATTCTTCAGAGTCGTGTCGCAGACGGGCTTCTTCATTTCGATCGTGCTCCTGGCCATACTTGCCGGACACCGGCCGATCGGACCGCTGGTGCCGAAGAGCATCAACTCCGCATGGCGCGTCATCATGATAGGTGGGTTCCAGCTCCATGTGTTCGAGGTCGTGAAGGTCGCGATGATCATGTACCTGGCCTGGGCAGTCAACTCCTACAGGAATGATTCCTTCAAGCTGGCGAACTTCCTCGCGAAGAAGAAGCCGTTCTGGGGAAAGCCGATCGTCAAGAAGATGATGTACCTGTACATCCCGATGTTTTCGGTCTGCCTTGGAATCATGGTCGGTTCGCTATCCTCAACGCTCTTCATCGGAGGTATAATGTTCGTCACGATCCTGATCGGAGGGATCAGCGTGAGGGAACTCCTTCTGCCCCTCGCGGCAGCCGGCGTCGGCCTGTTTCTTTGCATCGGCATCAACTCGATGTCGGACAAGCCATCCAGCGAGAAGCCGTTCCCACATCTTGAATCTGCCCTCAAGCGTCTGAACAGCGACACGATGGGCAACGCATTCGAGGCAATGAAGGACAATGGGCCGGGCACGCAGGCATTCCAGGATGCCCTGGACAAGATCAAGCAGCCGGTCAGCGCGAAGATTGCGATCAAGGAAGGCGGCCTGAAGGGTAAGGGACCGGGACGAAGCACCCAGAGATACATCGTCCCGATCATGTTCGAGGACTACATGTACAGTTTCATCGTCGAGGAATACGGACTCTTGGGAGGAATCGTCGTGATCATCCTCTACATCAGTCTCCTGGCAAGAGGATCCATCATCGTCAGGAACTGCGAGAACCATTTTGCAAAGACAGCGGTCGCAGGCCTGGTGGTTCTGATCACGGGCCAGGCGATGATGCACATAATGATCAACTGCGACCTGGGCCCTCTGACGGGACAGACGCTGCCGATGATAAGCCATGGAAAGTCGTCGTTCATCATGTTCAGCCTTGCATTCGGAATCATTCTCTCGATCAGCAGGATGGCCAAGAGGAAGATCGACAGGGAGGCAGCCAAGGCAAAGCCTCTGATGAACAGGACCGGGATGGATGAGGTCGAAGGCTCGATGAACGACCTCGACATGCTGGAGAGTGGGATAAGGATGGAAGACCTCGATGGAAAGGGACTTCCAATGTACGAAAATGATATACCGGACTATGGTCTGGACGACCATAACAATGAATAGGAAATGGAATACAAGAGTCTCAGAGTCATGATCAGCGGAGGAGGGACCGGAGGGCACATCTTTCCGGCAGTCTCCATCGCGGACAAGCTGAAGCAGCTGAATCCTGAAACGGAAATCCTCTTCGTGGGAGCAGAGGGCAAGATGGAGATGGAGAAGGTCCCGGCAGCAGGCTACAGGATTGTCGGCCTGCCGATAGTAGGCCTGCAGAGACAGCTGAACTTCAAGAACATCATCAATGACCTCATGGTGCCGTTCAAGCTGCTTGCGAGCATCGTCAAGGCCAGGAAGACGATCAAGGAATTCAAGCCGCAGATCGTTGTGGGAGTCGGCGGCTACGCCAGTGCTCCCCTCCTCTGGGTGGCATCAGGAATGGGAATCCCATGCCTCATCCAGGAGCAGAACGGCTTTGCAGGCCTCACGAACGAGAAGCTCGGAAGCAGGGTAAGCAAGATCTGCGTCGCCTACGAGGGAATGGAAAGGTTCTTCCCGGCAGACAAGATCGTCATGACCGGCAACCCGATCAGAAGCATCATCGTCCCATGCACACAGGAGATGAAGGAAGCCGGAGTCAGGGAATATGGGCTGGACCCGTCGAAGAAGCACATATTCATCGTCGGTGGAAGCCTCGGCAGCAGCAGGTTCAACCAGAGCATGAGGAAATGGATAGAGGACGGCTGCCCGGGAGGCGAAGGAGTCGACGTGCTGTGGCAGTGCGGAAAGTACTACAAGGCCGGAGTCGACCAGTTCATGGCGGCACAGGACCCGGAAAAGGTCAGGAATATCCACCATTCCGACTTCATCGCAAAGATGGACCTCGCCTACGCTGCAGCGGACGTGGTGATCTCGCGTTCCGGAGCAAGTTCCGTCTCGGAGCTCTGCACGGCGCACAAGGCAACAGTCTTCATCCCATCCCCGAATGTGGCTGAAGACCACCAGACACACAACGCCATGGCCCTTGTAAGGAAGGACGCCGCAGTGCTCGTGAAGGACAGCGATGCGATGGAAAAGATGATGAGCACTGCCCTTGAGCTCCTCAAGGACCCGGAGAGAATCGCCTCCATCGAGGAGAACGCCGGAAAGATGGCGCTGCCCGACGCAGCACAGAAGATTGCAGAAGAAGTCTACGGACTCGTTTAGAAGGAAAAGAGAGACATGTCTGAATATTCAAAGATATACTTCCTCGGGATCGGTGGCATCGGAATGAGTGCCATCGCGAGGTACTACAAGTTCAAGGGGTATCCGGTGGCTGGCTACGACAGGACGCCATCCGACCTTACGCATGCCCTGGAGAGTGAAGGCATCGACGTGCACTACACCGACGACATCGACCAGATCCCGAAGGACATAGAGTCGACACTGGTGATCTACACCCCGGCCATCCCTGAGGACCTCAATGAGTTCGTCTATGTCAAGGAGCAGGGCTACACCCTCGTGAAGAGATCCAGGATGCTGGGAGAGCTGTCCCAGGGGCAGACCTGCCTGGCAGTGGCCGGAACACACGGAAAGACCACCACGAGCACCCTCGTCGCGCACATCCTCACCGACGGAGGCGACGGCTGCTCAGCCTTCCTTGGAGGAATATCCAAGAACTACGGCACAAACCTTCTTACCAGCATGACTCCGACGATCGTGGCAGAGGCGGACGAGTTTGACCGCTCCTTCCTCCAGCTGCGCCCTGCAATCGCAGTCATCACTGCCATGGATGCGGACCACCTGGACATCTACGGCACCCACGAGGAGTACTGCAAGGCATTCAGGCAGTTTGCAGCAAAGGTAACGGGAAGGCTCATCATCAAGAAAGGTCTCCCGATCGGCACCGAAGACACGAAAGCCAGGATATTCACCTACAGCTACGATGACGCCGGAGCGAACTTCCATGCCGGGAACATACATGTCGACGAGCTCGGGCACTACATCTTCGACCTCGTCCACCCAAAGGGCGTGATCAAGGAAATCAGAGTCGGTGTCCCCGGATGGGTCAATGTCGAGAACAGCGTTGCAGCGGCAGCGATCTGCCTCAGCCATGGCGTCAGCGAGGAAGGCATCAAGAAGGGAATAGGCTCATTCAAGGGCGTCAAGCGCAGACTCGACGTCCATGTCAATGCGAAGGGCCTGACCTACATCGATGACTATGCCCACCATCCTCAGGAGCTCGCAACAGCCATCTCTTCCATCAAGCAGATGTTCCCTGGAAGGAAACTTACAGCAATCTTCCAGCCTCACCTCTTCACGAGGACAAGAGACTTCGCAGCCGAGTTCGCAGAAGCCCTGAGCATGCCGGACAAGCTGATTCTCCTGGACATCTACCCTGCAAGGGAAGAGCCTATCCCTGGAGTCACTTCAGAGATCATATTCGACAAGGTAACATCGGGTGAGAAGGTCCTTCTCAGGAAGGAAGAGCTCATGGACTACATCAGGAACGAGGAAGTCGACATCCTGGCGACATTCGGGGCCGGGAACATCGACAGGTTCATCGGACCTTTGACTGAGATGCTTTCAGAGAGGGTAAAGTGATGAAGAAGGGACTGAAGATAGCCATGGTGGCAGGAGCCTTCATCCTGCTGGGAGTGATCTGCTTCGTTGTCTGGGGACTCAATGACGACAGGCAGAGGCAGAAGACCTGTGCCGGAATCAAGGTGGAGTACACCGACGGCTACAAGTTCGTCACCGAGGAAGACATCGAAGGCTATCTCAGGTCTGATTACGGAAGTTTCATCGGACAGCGCCTGGACAGCGTCAACCTGAAGAAGATCGAGGACATCCTTGATTCGAAGAGCGCAGTCCTCAAGACGGATGCCTACACTACCCCGGACGGATTCCTGAACATAAAGGTGCGCCAGAGAGAGCCGGTAGTCAGGTTCCAGAAAGGGGATGACGGTTTCTACGCCGACGAAAGAGGCTTCCTCTTCCCTCTCCAGAGCAACTACACTTCGAGGGTCCCTATCATTGATGGCTACGTCCCGCTGGGAGTATCCAGCGGCTACAAGGGCGAGCCAAGGACCGACAGGGAAAAGCAGTGGCTGAGCCAGGCCATAAGGCTGGTCAACTTCATCAAGGGCTCCAAGGTCTGGTCCGAGAACATCAGCCAGATGACGGTCAACGAAGCCGGAGACCTGGTGATCGTCCCTCGCACGGGAAATGAGAAATTCATCTTCGGTGCTCCTGACGAGCCAGAGAAGAAGTTCGCAAAGATCGAGAAATACTACACCGCCATCCTCCCTGCAAAGGGAGAGGGAGCCTACAGGACAGTGAATGTAAAATTTGACGGACAGATTGTCTGCAGGAAATAAGATATGGAAGAAAGATACATAGCATCGGTTGACCTTGGAACATCCAAGATTGCAGTCTGCATTGCGAGGATCCAGGGACAGAGTGTTCAGGTGGTCTACTACAAGGAGACTCCTTCGCAGGGCATCCGCAACAGCTACGTCCTGAACCCGAAGAAGGTTGAGGACGTACTGAGAGGCGCAATAACTGAGGTACAGCAGGAGATGAGGATGAAGATCTCACAGGTAATCGTGGGTCTTCCGCGCTACTATGTCCGCCAGGAAGTAAAGTCCGCCAAGATGGAAAGGGAGGACGAGGACTCCCCAATCATGGAACAGGAGCTCAGGGAGCTCAAGTGCGAGGCCCTGAAGACCTACCCACTCGAGGACAGCAAGACCGACGTCATCTACGGGGCAGTCGCACAGTCCTTCTCGACCGAGGACAGCTTCAACGAGCTTGAGAGCGACATCGTCGGCATGACGGCCGCAACCCTGGAGGGCAACTTCAAGGTGTTTGTCGGCAACAGGAGGCACTCGTCCAACATCGACAACATCTTCAGGAGCATGGGCATCTCCATCGCAAAGAAGTACTTCACACCTGGGATCACGGCGAAAGCCGTGCTCAAGGAGGAGCAGATGGAAAATGGTGTCGCGCTGATCGACCTCGGTGCCGGAGTGAGCTCCGTGACGATCTTCGAAGGCAAGATCATGAGATACTATGCTGCGATTCCTTTCGGAGGCAACAGCATCACAAACGACATCAAGGCCGAGTGCAGCATTTCGTTCGACCTGGCCGAGAACATCAAGAAGGGCTACGGTGCATGCGTGCATGACAAGCTCTCCTCCTTTGGGAACAAGACGCTCCAGATCAACGACGAGAATGACAACTCGGGCATCCAGGTCGGTGTGAAATACATCTCCCAGATCATCGACGCGAGGATGGGAGAGATCATCGAGGCTCTGCTCTATGCGATCCAGAGCAGCGGCTACGCAGAGAAGCTGAGGGCAGGAATAGTAGTGACCGGAGGCGGCGTTGAACTTGTGAACGCCGTAAACTTCATCAAGAATGTGTCAGGATGCATGGTCAGCATCGGAAGCCCACGGCCATTCTTCACCTGCGAGGACAATGCCGGGGCAAGAAGCACCGGCGCATCCACAACGATGGGAATGATCTACGCTGCCAAGGGAGACCGGTCCCTGAACTGTACAAGCAAGCCGGTACCGGTCGTAGGCAAGCCTCTCAGGGAAAAGATTTCCGAAATGCAGGCAGTGACTCCGTCCAGCAAGCCTGCCGACGAGGAGCAGAAGTTCAATCCTGCCGCACAGGCACCGGTAGAAGCGCAGGTGCGCGAAGCCGCACCGGCAACCGAGGGACCTAGACAAGCCCCGGCAGCCGAGGAAAGAAAGCCTGAGAAGCCTTCCACCCCATCATGGTTCGAACTTCCGAACCTCGAAGCGGTGCAGGTAGCTTCACTGGAAGCAGAAGAGAACTCGATCGAGACGACCGTCGCGGCTGCACAGAATGACGAACCGGCTGCACAGGACTTCGGCGGAACGGTCTTCGAGCAAAGCGAAGACATCAGTGCAAAGCCTCAGAAGAAAGAAGGTAAGAGGAAGAAAAAGATCACATGGGTTCAGCACATACAGAGAGGAGTGCAGTCTCTCTTCGATGAAATGGGCGAGGAACAAGTTTAATAGGAATGGCCATGACAGAAGAATTTGACAACATCAACATAGAGCCGACCGACTGGGCACCTATCGAATCGATGATCAAGGTCATCGGAGTTGGCGGAGCAGGCTGCAACGCAGTCAACTACATGTTCAACGAGAAGATCGAAGGCTGCAGCTTCATCGTCTGCAACACCGACATGCAAGTCCTGGAAGCCAGTCCTGTCCCGGTCAAGATCCACATCGGAAGAAACTCTCTCGGAGCCGGAACAGACCCTGAGAAGGGAAGGAAGGCTGCTGTCGAGGCAAAGGACGAGATCGACAAGGTAGTGATGACGGAAGCCACCAAGATGCTCTTCATCACCGCCGGGATGGGTGGCGGCACAGGAACCGGTGCCGCTCCGGTCATTGCCGAGATGGCAAAGTCCAAGGGGATCCTGACGGTCGCTGTCGTGACGATCCCTGCCGAGGCAGACGGAGTGGTAACGCTCGCAAAGGCCATCGACGGAATCCATGAGCTCGTCAAGAACGTGGACAGCCTCCTCATCATAAACAACGAGAAGCTGTTCGACCAGTTCGGCACACATCTCATCCACGATGCCTATCCAAAGGCAGACGAAGTACTTGCCACCGCCGTGAAGGGCATCACTGAGATCATCTCGAGGAAGGGTTACATCAACGTGGACTTCGAGGACATCGAGACCATGATGAAGAACAGCGGAATGGCTCTCATGGGATGTGGAAAGGGCTCCGGTGAGAACAGGATCGAAGACGCCGTCAAGGGCGCGCTTGAATCTCCGCTCCTCAATGACTTCGACCTGAAGACCGCCAAGAACCTGCTGGTCAACATCACCTGCGGAAAGAACGAGAAGGGTCTCACGATGGATGACCTGGCCAGCATCAACAAGCTGATCGGAGAGTACACGGGCAATGCGAACAAGTTCAAGACCGGTATCGTCTATGACACAAATCCTGAGGTCGGTGACCACATCCAGATCACAGCGATCGCGACAGGATTCAAGATCAATGACCTCACCAGGATTGCGAAGAAGGATCTCGGCAACCTCATCATCATCGACAAGAATTTCAAGTTCGTGAGCTCGCCTGTCCTTGAGCCGGAGGAGGCGATAATCCAGATCAACGGAGGAACGAAGGTCACGACGATCGGTCCTTCACAGGAACTGAACAAGATCCCAAGGATCGACAGGAAACCTGTCCTGTTCGTCGACCCGACACAGAACACAGCCGAGCTCGAGAACGAGCCAGCTATCAGGCGTGCTGAGAAAATGAAGAAAGCCTGACCCGAAGGCCAGGCTTGATCAGAGTCTTAAGAAAGGCGGGACGCGGCAAAGGCAATCCTTGAAGCGGTCTCGCCTTTTCCTATCCTTGCGATTATGTCGGCGATGCCCAGACCGCTGGCAGAGCCTGCAAGAGCGAGCCTGAGGGCATTCATGACCTTGCCCATCGGCCACTCGTTGGTCCTGATGTAATCCTCGACAGCAGCTCCCACTGCCTGCACACTCCACTCGCCGTCATAGGCGTTCACATATTCAGAGACCTTGAGGACGAGTTCCACGATCTCCGGCTTCCAGAACTTGTCGACGTCCTTGGCAAGGAACGGCGCAGTCAGGGTGTCGTCGAAGACCTTGGCACGAGGGTCCGGCTGGCGGCGGTTGTCAGCGGCCTGAGGCTCGACGGAAGCCCCGGCCTTGATGCCGTAAGCCTCGAAGTCCTTAGGAGATACAAAGAGATAGGAAGCAATGGTCCAGAAGTCGGTCACAAAGGTTGCACGCTCCTTGGTAAAGGAGATCACATCCTTGACGTAGTCCGGGTCGGCCTTGATGCCCTTTGATTCAAGGACAGGGAGGAAGGCTGATGCAAGGTCCTCATCGGACCTCATGCGGAGGTACTCCTTGTTGAACCAGCGGGCCTTTTCAGGATTGAACTTCGCACCGGACTTGCTGACCTTGTCGATCGAGAATGAATCGATCAGTTCCTTCATGGAGAAGATCTCCTGCTCTGTGCCTGGATTCCATCCTAGCATTGCGAGAAGGTTCACGAAAGCCTCCGGGAAATAGCCATCCTCACGGTAGCCATGGTAGGTCTCTCCCTCTGAATTGATCCAGTTGAGCGGGAACACAGGAAATCCCATCTTGTCGCCATCCCTCTTGCTGAGCTTGCCGTTGCCGACAGGCTTGAGGAGAAGAGGAAGATGCGCAAACCTCGGCTGGGTTTCCTCCCACCCGAATGCTTTGTAGAGGAGATAGTGGAGAGGAAGTGAAGGAAGCCATTCCTCACCCCTGATGACCTCGGTGATTTCCATGAGGTGGTCATCGACGATGTTTGCGAGGTGGTACGTAGGGAGTTCGTCAGCCCTCTTCCAGAGCACCTTGTCGTCAAGAGTGTCAGTGTTGATCTCCACATGGCCACGGATCAGGTCGTCCATCTTCACGACTGTGTCCTGAGGCATCTTGAAACGGATGGTCCAGTCGGTCGTCTCTCTCAGGAGCCTTTCGGTTTCCTCGGCAGGGAGAGTCAGCGAGTTGCGGAGGCTCATCCTGGAAAGCTGGTTGTAGATGAAGGTCTGTCCTGCAGCCTCGCACTCGGCTCTCTTCGCATCAAGCTCCTCGGAAGAGTCGAACGCATAGTAGGCGTTGCCGGATGCGATGAGCTGGTCTGCATACTGCTTGTAGATTCCCCTTCTCTGACTCTGGCGGTAAGGAGCATGAGGATGTCTCTCGCTTGGAGTCTCGACAACCTTTCCATTCTCATCCACACCCTCGTCAGGGATGATTCCACACCAGTTGAGAGCCTCGATGATGTACTCCTCGGCTCCAGGGACGAATCGATGCGAATCGGTGTCCTCGATCCTGATGATGAAATCTCCGCCACGCTGCTTGGCGTAAAGGTAATTATAGAGTGCCGTGCGGACTCCTCCCATGTGGAGAGGGCCGGTCGGTGACGGCGCGAATCTTACTCTTGTTCTTCTTTCCATATAGATAGATGGTTAACAGATGGTCTACTTATTCTTTCCAGCCGCCCTTGCTTCCTGCCTGGCCTTGCGCTTTTCAAACCTGGCCATGTAATATTCAAGTACGGACTGTTCCTTTGCCTCGCGCTTGTCCCTGGCCTGGACAGCCTTTGCGGTGGACTTGCGCTTGCGGACCAAGGCCTTCTGAGCCTTTTCCTCAGCCTTGGCTGCATCTCGGGCATCAAGCTCTGCCCAGTGGGCTTCGCGAGCCGCAACCTTGGCTTCCCGCGCAGCCTGCCTTTCAGCCTTCCTTTCGGCTTTCAGACGAGCAGCCTCAGCAGCCTTCTCCTCCTTCAGGCGCCTGGCTTCTTCCTCTGCAGACAGCTGCGGCTCAGTTTCTTCCTGGACAGATCCCTCTGCAGCATCCTCTGTCTTCGGAGGTTCTTCTGTCCGAGACTGGTCCGAAGTCTCAGGATTGTTCTCCCGCTCCGCCGGCTTTTTCCTCTCAGGGGTCTTGGCAGCCTTTTCTTCCGGCTCACTTTCCCCGGAGGAAACTTCATTCTCACCGGAATCGGCAAGCTCCGAATCCAGCTTCTCGCGCAGAGCACTCTCAGCAGCGTTCAGACTGTCGGCCCGCTCCCGCTCTTCCTGTTCCTGCAAGGCCTTCAGGCGCCGCCTCTCCGCAGCACGCACATCCTTGAGGGAGTCCTGCCGGGCCAGCATCTTGTACACGCTGTTCATGTAGCCCGGGAAATAATCGGCTGTGTAGTTGTACTCCGGCCGGTTCATGGCCTCATAGCGCTCACGCTCAGACTTTCGCGGCACGAAGGACGTGACATCCGAAGGCTGCTTTGGCCGCTTGTCCGGCTGCCAGTCGAAGCCTTTGAGCCTCCGCTCATCCCTCTTGAGCTGTACAAAAGGATAGGCATCCGTCTTCGCTTCCTGGAAATAGTTCAGATCGTTGATGTTGCCCTCGAGGAAGGTCGCGGTCAGCATCTTCGCCTCGAACTTGTTGACGGTGGCAAAGGACCCATTCTCCTCGATGAAGAAGAGCCCCGAAGCACCACCCATGGAATCGAATCGGGAAAGCGCTCCGGTTGAATCGAAATAAGCCATCATCTCGGCACCTTTTATCTGGTCGTAGCAGACTGTGTCCTCCTGGATCAGGATGAACGCATTGGACATCAGGCTGGCTTTCTCCAGAGCCTTGTTCTTGATCATGACCCTGATGCTGTCGGCAGTGTACTGCCTGTTGGTCTCATTCCAGATGATATGACTCTGGGACAGACGGACCAGAGAGTCCAGGTCGGAATAGGCAAGTGAATCACATACAACCTGCATGTCCTTCCTGAACACCTTGACTCCACCCAGGGCGAGAAGGTATCCAATCTTGGTTGTGTCCTTGACGACCAGGGAGTCTGCCCCCGCCTTTGTGGAATCCCTTCCACTGAGAAGCGTTGAATCCTTTCCCGGAGTCAACAGTGAATCGCCCCCCGAGCGTCGAAGAGTGTCAGGAGTCTGCCGCTTGAATGAATATTCAGGGAATTCAACTTCATCAAGATCGTCCCACGGTGCAGGAAGGTTCGGAGCCACAGCCCTGCCGGTCCTCAACGTCCTCTGTCCTCCCTTCGTGGATGAGCCTTCCCTAGGAGGGAGAGGTGTTCCGGAGGAAGCAGGCTTCGAGTCCGTTCCTGACCTTGAAGGTGACTTGCCTGATTCCTTGGCAGCATCGCCCTTGGCAGCCCTGCCCTTTCCTGCTCCCCTGTCCGAAGCGCCCAAGGCATTAGGGTCATCCTCAAGCATCTTCTTCTTGGCCTCCTCCGCAGCAGCCTTCGCATCGGCAGCCGCCTTCTGCCTGTAGGAAGTAACGGCATCGGCGCTGATCTCGTCAAGACGCTTCTTGGCAGTCTTGACCTCACCTTCAGGGATGTCGCACATCTTGACGGTCCAGTATTTCAGGCTGTCGGCACCGACATAGACAGTGTCACGCTGGCCTCCATCCTCGCTCACCGCGATGACAACCGGATTGCGCGTCATCTTTATGTAGGACAGAGAGTCCACGTAGGACATGTAACCTGCCAGCGCACAGATGTTCCTGGATGTATCCTTGAGCTCGGCATTTCCGAAAAGCTCGGCATCATTGGTCAGCTTGTGGTACTTCAATGTGTCAGCCCACGCCTCCTGGACAGGAGTCATCACATGGACCTTCTTGTTGAACAGGAAGAGTTCCCTGTTCCTGTCGTACCATCCGGCATTGGAACTGAGCATGTTGTCATCCTTCCAGGCGAGGGTGCCATGGCCGAAGACTGCCATGTTGGCCTCGGTGTCGTACTCCAGGAGCTCCGTCTTGACAAAGACAGAGTCAGTGTACATGTTGACAGTGCCGGTGAACTTGAAAGTCTTTATCTTGGAATCGTAAGTACCGTACTTGCTCTCGATGATCTGGCCATCCTTGTCACGCATGGAGGCGCCGCCCCTGAAATTGGCGACACTGTCCTTGGTGTTGTAGTCCAGGTCCCTCGTACGGAGCGTGTTCCTCTGCTTGTCCTGAAGCTGGACCAAGGTTCCACGGAACTTCGCAAGGTCCTCATCGATCAGATAATCAAGCTTGTCGCTGCTCAGGACCGTCTCGTTCTGGATGATCCTGACGTTACCGAATGCATTGATGATGTTGGTGTTGACATTCCAGATCGCGGTGTCACACACCAGAAGGGTGGAATTGTGCTCGAAACGCGCATGTCCAAGAGCCTTCCTGTAGCTGTAGCCATTCTCCTCAACCTGCTGCAGCTGGTCACATCCAAGCAGACGGACAAGGCTGTCCGTCTTTTCCTTCTGCTGTGCAGAAAGGCAGACCGACGCCAGAAGCAGGATAGAATATGCAAGCCACCTGCGAAGCATCAGTCCTCCTTGAACTTGGTGGCCCAGTCAGAACGCTTGAACTCACAGTCCTTGAAGAGAGGGTCAATCGTGATGTGCGTCTCGGCAATCTTCTTGGTAAGGAACTCATCGATGGCCTCATTCTGCCTGATACCCTTGACAAGCATCTGGAGCTGGCTGAAATCATCCTCGAATGTTGCGGTGTGCGCCGGTATGATCTTGTCGACCCTGATGATCTTGTAGTTTTCCTTTCCATCGACATAGTCCTTGGTAGGATCCTCGCGGCCATCATTGTCGGTGGACTTGACAGGCATGGAGATCTCACCCTCCTTCAGGTTCCTGATGGCAACATAGTCCTGAGGCTTGAGCTGGTCGATCTCGAAGTAGGATGAACCGGTGTTCGGATCAGCCATCTGTCCACCATTGGTCCTGGTGGCAATATCCTCGGAATAGAAGTTGGCAGCCATCTGGAAAGAAACGGCATCATTGAGAATCTCGGTGCGGAGACTGTCAAGAGTCTTGAATGCCTTCTCACGGTCAGCCTCGGTGTACTTCGGACGGAGAAGGATGTGACGGGCATTGAACATGTCGCCCTTCTTCTCGGTGACCTCGATGATGTGGAATCCGTCGGGAGTCTCGACAATCTGGGAGATGACACCAGGCTTGAGAGCCATGGCAGCATCCGAGAAGACCGGCCAGTAGATTGACTTTGAAGCCATTCCAAGCTCGCCTCCCCTGATTGCAGACGAGATGTCCTCTGAATAGATACGTGCGAGAGTGGTGAACTTCTCGCCATTGATGATCCTTTCACGGAGATCGAGAAGCTTCTCACGCGCTGCAAGGTCGGCCGCTTCCCTGTCCGGATAGAGGCAGATCTGGCTGAGCTGGTACTTGATAGGCACGACCGGAAGTGAATTCGCGCTCACGGTGTCCATGAATGCACGGACCTCGAGAGGTGTCATGTCCGGGACCTTCCTGATGATCTCCTGCTGCTCCTGCTGGGTAAGGCTCATGTCCTCATACTGGCTGCGCCACTCCTGACGCACACGGTACAGAGGCTTTCCGAAATAAGCCTCGAACTGCTCCTCGCCGCCGAGATAGGAAAGCATCTCGGCAAACTTCTGGTCAAGGCTGCTCTCCACCATGTCCTGGTTGACGGTAAGTGAGTCGATCCTCGCCTGCATCAGGAAAAGCTTGCTGGTGAGGATGTTCTCAAGAACCTCGCAACGGTAGTTCCTGTCCGAGACCAGGCCCTGTGCACTCTGGGCCTTCACCTCGGATTCGATGTCCGAAATCATCACTGCCTCATTGCCGACCACTGCGATCGTCTTGTCAACGACATTGTACTTCTGTGCAGATGAAACAGCGCAGAAAGCCGTCAGGCCAAGGAGTATGAGAAAGATTCTTTTCATTCTAGTATATTTCAAATTTTTCACTGGTCCGGGCCTCTTCTATCAAGTCCCGTTCCAAAGTAGTGAGAAGGGCACGCTTCCTTTCACCGATCAGTACATCCTTGATCCTGGACTCGCAATAATCTATCGGAGGGATCTCCCCGGCCCTGACGAAGTCAAGGATGTATGAATATGAAGCAACATCACCCGAAGTGGTCTCGACGACCTGCCCTACCTTGCTGGACATGAACTGCACATAGTCAAGGTCGAACTCGGCAGCGAGAGCCGCGACATCGATCCACGTACCGGTGAAATCATGGTAATGGATTGCAGGATTCAGGATGATGCTGTCCCTGACGGCCTTGTCCGGTCCCTCCTCCGTGGAGATCAATCTCTTCAGGGAAGGATAATCCGGAGAATCCTTGGCCATCCTGATGAAGCGGGCCTTGACAATCGCCCTCGGCAGCCTGAAATCCTCCTTATGGTCATCATAGTAGTCCTTGACCTGCTTCACAGAGACATTGGTATCAAGGCGCTCATTGACGTAGTGCTGCTCGAAGCGGTACTTGAGCAGGGAGCTGCGGTAGGCTTCAAGATCCTTCGCAACATCCTTTTCCTCCTTCGGAAGCCTCTGCTCGGCAACCTGGAGGAAAGCCTTGTCCTTGGCCCACGAATCGATGTACTGCGTTGCAAGCCGCGCACTGTCCTCAGGGGACATACCCTTGGGAATCACGCTTTCCAGCTCGGCACGGTAGAGTTTCTGGTCCCCATATCTTGCAATGACCTCACCATCATGGACAAGGGATCCAATCGCCTTGCAGGATGGCATCAGGGCACAGATAACTGCTACCAGAGCTATGGAGAGACGTGGGCGCATCAACTAGCGGGAGTAGTTCGGAGCCTCCTTGGTGATGGTGACATCATGAGGATGGCTCTCGAGGAAACCAGCGTTGGTAATACGGACGAACTGAGCGTTCCTGAGATCCTCGACGGTGTGGGCACCGCAATAGCCCATTCCGGCCTTGAGGCCTCCGACGAGCTGGTAGACAACCTCAGAGACGGTTCCCTTGTAAGGCACCTGGGCAACGATTCCTTCCGGAACGAGCTTCTTGATGTCGGCCTCCATGTCCTGGAAGTACCTGTCCTTCGATCCCTGCTCCATTGCCTCGAGGGAACCCATTCCCCTGTAGGACTTGAAGCGGCGGCCATTCATGATGATGGTCTCGCCAGGTGATTCCTCGGTACCGGCAAGGAGCGAACCAGCCATGATGGTGCTTGCACCGGCGGCAAGAGCCTTGACGATGTCACCTGAGTACCTGATGCCACCATCGGCGATGACAGGGATGCCGGAACCCTTGAGGGCCTCTGCAGCAGACATGACGGCAGTAAGCTGAGGGACACCGATGCCGGCGATGATGCGGGTGGTGCAGATCGAGCCAGGTCCGATACCGACCTTGACAGCCTTCACGCCAGCCTCTGCAAGAGCCTTCGCACCTTCGGCAGTGGCGACATTTCCAGCGATGATCTGGAAGTCAGGGAAAGCGGCGCATGCCTTCCTGATTGTCTGGAGCACTCCCTCGGAGTGGCCATGCGCTGTGTCGAGGACGACAGCATCTGCACCTGCGTCGATGAGCATTCCGATCCTGTCGACCGTGTCGGACTTGATTCCGGCTGCAGCTGCAACCATGAGACGACCCTTGCTGTCCTTTGAAGCGATAGGGTTGTCCTTTATCTTCATGAGATCCTTGTAGGTGATCAGGCCGGCAAGCTTTCCTTCAGCATCCACAACCGGGAGCTTCTCCACCTTGCTGTTCCTGATGATCTGAGTAGCCTCGGCGAGAGTGATGCCCTTCGGAGCAGTGACAAGGTTGTCCTTTGTCATGACCTCGGAGATCGGGCGCTGGAGGCACTCCTGGAAACGAAGGTCTCTGTTGGTGACGATACCGATGAGGTAGCCTGCATCGTCGATCACAGGGATACCGCCTACGTGATGCTTCTTCATCATTCCGAGAGCATCGCCCACGGTAGCCTGGGCACCGATGGTGACAGGATCGTAGATCATGCCGTTCTCTGCCCTCTTGACGCGGCGGACCTGCTCGCACTGCTGCTCGATGGTCATGTTCTTGTGAATCACACCGATTCCACCTGAACGTGCCATGGCAATCGCCATCTCGGACTCCGTGACGGTGTCCATGGCAGCTGAAATGATAGGAGTATGAAGCTTGATGTCAGCCGAGAAATGAGTGGTGACATCGACATCACGCGGGATGACATCGGAATGTGCCGGAACGAGCAGCACATCATCGAAGGTGAGGCCTTCTGGAATCTCTCTGTTTACGTACTTAGCCATTGCAATGAGTTTAATTTGACAAATATAATCATTTTTTAGCTAAAAACCATTAGCGGGATGCGTAGAGACGGCCCTGGAATGTATCTCTTTCCTCGAGACGGGCATCAAGCAGATGAAGGATGTCCGCATTGCGGACGAGCCCCCATGGAGTTTCATTGACAAAGCGCGGAGGAACCTCTCCCGCGACGCGTTCTATCGACAGGTCCGGACGCAGCCTTTCGAGGATGTCGACGACGAGGTCCACATATTCATCGAGCCCAAGCCTCAGGAAATCCTCAGGGCGCTCGGAGAACTCCTTCTCCATCCTGGTTCCCCTGACGACCTGGAGCTGGTGGAACTTCACGCTGCGAAGAGGCATGGATGAGATTGCAGAGCACTGATCCAGAAGCATTTCCCTAGTCTCCCCCGGGAGCCCCAGGATGAAATGGGCACCCGTCTCGATGCCCCTGGAGGCAGTTGCTTCGACAGCCTTCCGCGCACATTCGAAGTCATGTCCCCTTCCGACTCTCGCCAGAGTGGAATCATAGCATGACTCGATCCCATACTCCACCACGACCACCGGAGAGTCGATGACACGCCCATCCTTCAAGGTCCTTCTCCATCCAGGCAAGCCCTTCCCCGAAGCAAGGGAAGCTATGAAATCCAGCTTGGCATCGTCCACGCAGTCTGGCCTGGTACCGATGACTATGCCCACTGCCGAAGGATGCGAAAGAGCTTCCAGATAAAGCTCCTTCAATCTTTCCAGAGAAGCGTAAGTGTTTGAATATGACTGGAAATAGGCGAGGTAGTGGCTGGCGCGGGGATAGCGTACACGGTGGAAGGTGATGCCCTCGTCGATCTGCTCCGAAAGTGACTTCCCCGGGGTGCTGTAGCCAGGATGGAATGCAGCGTTGTCGCAGAACGAGCATCCCCCATGCCCGACAGTCCCATCCCTGTTCGGACATGTGAAGCCAGCGTCCAGAACAAGTTTCTGGAGACGCTCACCGTACTTGCGGCGGTAGTAGCCGACAAAAGTCTCGTATCTTTTTCCTTCAGGAAATTCCATAGCCCGGTTCTATTGCTTGCAAAACTAACTAATTGTCTATATTTGCACAAATCAAACACGATTCCCATGAACAAGTTTCAGACAAGCGTTACCATTGCAGCGCTGCTGCTCACAGCCTCCGCACCGGCATTCTCACAGGAGCAGGTGTGGAAAGGCAAGGAGATGGCCATAGTCGACCTTTCGGCCAACTTCATCCGCGAAGACAATGAATATGAAGCAGAGCTCGGAGACCAGGCACTGATGGGAACCGTCGTCGAAGTGCTTGACAGAAAAAGCTACTGGGTCAGGATCAAGACCCCGGAGCCATACGTAGGCTGGGTCAACGAGATGGGACTCGCAATGAAGGACGGACAGCAGGTGGAAGCCTGGCTCGGATCCCCTCGATTCATCTGCACGGCCTTCGGGTCGCACGTCTACTCCGAACCGTCCGAAAGTTCGGTGCCTGTCAGCGACCTGGTCCTCGGAGACATCCTCCTCAAGACCCTCAAGGACAATGGCAAAACACTGAAGGTCAAGGGGTTCTACGCAGTGGAACTTCCTTCCGGGAAGAAGGGCTTCGTACCCGCCTCCGACCTGAAGGACCTCGACGGATGGGCAGAGGAAAGGAGAGCGCTGGAGAAGAATGACGAGACCAGATTCCGGTCAGACATCATCAGTACAGCCAAAAGGTTCGTCGGAGTCCCTTACATGTGGGGAGGCACATCGACCAAGAACACCGACTGCAGCGGACTCACCCGCACCGTCTACCTCGCCAACGGAGTCCTTCTCCCAAGGAACTGCTCACAGCAGGTCAAGGTCGGTGAAGACGTCCCGATCAGGAACGAAAAGGGAGAGATCGACTTCAGCCGCCTCATCCCGGGCGACCTCATCTTCTGGGGAAGGGCTCAGGAAGGAGACAAGCCTGAGAAGGCAACCCACGTCGGCATCTACCTTGGAGACGGAAAGTTCATACACTCCTCGCAGATTGTCAGGATCAACGACTCCTCAAGCTACACCCGCGTCCCGATCAGGGCAAGGAGGATCGTCGGGCATGTCGACGAAAAAGGCTCCGGCATCGTGTCGATGCATCGGAGCCCTTACTATTTCAATCAGACCAGATAGGATTACTGGAGATTCCTGATCCATATGTTCCTGAAGCTGATCGGTTCGCTTGCGTCGCCGTGAGACTGAAGGATGATCGGGCCATTGCCGTGCTTCTGCACGCGCGGGTGGCCGATGTATTCCGTCGTTCCGCGGATGATGGTGTTGTTCTGCACCAGCACTCCGTTCAGGAGAACGGTCACCCTTGGTTCGTAGAGGTAGGTTCCATCCTCCTTGAAGACAGGAGCCGTGTAGATGATGTCATAGGAATTCCACTCGCCCGGCTTTCGCATTGCATTCACCAGAGGAGGGGTCTGCTTGTAGATCGAGCCGCACATTCCGTTGACATAAGTCTCATTCTCATAGGAATCAAGGATCTGGACCTCGTACTTCCCCTGAAGGAAGACACCGCTGTTACCCCTTCCCTGACTCTCGCCATGGATTCCGACAGGAGTCTTCCATTCAAGATGGAGCTGGAAGCTTCCGAAAGAGTCCCTCGTCATGATGTCCCCGGCATCACCCTTGACGACTGTCACGACTCCGCCATGGACACTCCACTTGGCATCGGAGCCATCGGCAGCACACCACTTCGAAAGATCCTTGCCGCCGAAAAGGATGACGGCATCCGACGGTGCACCGCCATTCATGCCGGGCTGCACCACGGCAGGCTGTGGATCCCAGTACTCGGTCATGCCCGGAGTCATGGGTTCAGGAAGCGGATGTTCCTTCTTTTCCTGAGCCGACACGACGATCCCAAAAGAAAGCAATGAGATGACAATCAATAACTTCTTCATGGTCCTGCCTGAGTCTAGAGATTTGCAGAAAGGACATTCCTGAGGTCCTTCTCACCCTGGATGGTCTTGTCGGACAGAGCGCCGTCGACAATCAGGAAGGCAATCGGAAGTACGCCGTTGACATTGTAGAGGGCTGCTGCCTTGGAAGCGGAGCCAAGTCCGTCGCAGACATTGACCCAAGGAAGCTTCTGGTTCTTGACAGCACTTGCCCACACTCCCTTGTCCGTGTCAAGAGAGATCGAGTAGATCTCGAATCCCCTTGAATGGTAATCGTTGTAGACAGGAAGGAGGACATCCTTGTTGAACATCTTCTGATTAGGGTCGACTGCGGTCCAGAAGTAGATGAGGGTCACCTTTGAGTCCACATCGGAAAGCTTGACAGTCTTTCCATCGATCGAAGGAAGCTCGACATCAGGATAGCCGGCAGCATTCAGATCCTTAATCTGCATGTTGATGTTCATGATGTTGGTCCTCTTCCTTGCCTCGTCACCAAGCATGGTCACATACTTCGACTCAGGGTAGACGGTTTCAAGAGAATCGTGGACAGCCTTGAAGTGAAGCGCATCGGTACTCTGGCTGAAGACAGGGAAATTGTCGTTGATCTTCTGGTAGAGTACAGGGATCGCAGTGAGGGACTTGGCGTTGTTCATCACATACGCGACCCTTGAGCGGTAATAGTCCACATACTCCTTGCTGAGCGCAGCATTGTCGCCGGCATTGGCCGCCGTGGCCATCCTGCCGAGAAATGCAGAGAACTCCGTCTCGACCTGCTGAAGCTTGGCGCTTTCCTCGGAACCTTCCACGGAATACTTTCCGAGGGTGTCGGAGACAACCTTCACATTGTCCCCTGCCATGAGGATCAGGGATGCAAGCTTGGTGTCGCCCTTGAAGACATAGACGAACTCAGGCTGTCCCTTGGCGATGGACATGCTGTAGGAATACTTTCCGTCCTTGTCGGTCTTCAGGGTGTCCAGCACATTGAACGAATTGCCGGCAAGCTGCTTGACCACGACTTCCATCTGTGAGGCATCGGTAACGGTTCCCTTGATCTGAGCCTTGTCAGAGCAGGAAGAAGCAGCCACCACCAGGGCAGCTGCAGAGAGGATGTATCTAAAGATTTTCATATTCTTTGAGGATTGAATCGGCAATCGCCTGGTTCTCTTCTGCGGAGAGCTTGAGCTTCTCCTTGCGGAAATCCATGTCGGCCTCACTCTGAAGAGGCACGAGATGGATGTGGGTGTGAGGGACTTCCATGCCCAGCACTGCCACTCCGACACGCTGGCATGGGACAGCGGCCTTGAGGGCCACGGCCACCTTGCGCGCGAATGCCCAGAGTCCGGCATAGGTCTCCTCGTCGAGATTGAAGATGTAGTCATCCTCGACTTCCTTCGGGATGACAAGGACATGCCCCTTTGCCATCGGGTTGATGTCAAGGAAGGCATAGTACTTCTCGCTCTCGGCGACCTTGAAGGACGGAATCTCGCCCTTGGCAATCATTGTGAAGATAGTAGCCATGATTCTAGAGGGAGATGTCGAGGATCTTGAACTTCATGATTCCAGAAGGAACCTTTGCCTCGACGACCTCACCCTTGGAATGGCCGATGAGTGCCTTGGCGATAGGTGTGGTGGCTGCAAGCTTTCCCTTTGAGAAATCAGCCTCGGTCTCGCCCACGATCGTGAATTCCATGACGGTCTTCATGGCCATATTCTCAACCTTGACCTTGTTCATCATCTGCACCTTGTCAGTGCCGATCTGCGACTCATCGATCACCTTGGCATTGGCCACGAGATCCTTGAGCTTTGCGATCTTCACCTCGAGGAGTCCCTGGGCGTCACGCGCTGCATCATATTCAGCATTCTCTGAAAGGTCTCCCTTCTCTCTAGCCTCCGCGATGGCTGCGGAGATCACAGGACGCTGGGCCAAAGCCTCTGCAAGATCCTTCTTGAGCTTGTCCAACCCATCCTGGGTCATGTAATGGATATCTGCCATAATGTGTTAAAGTCTTTTCTGCTAAAAAGTTATCTATCGGTTATCGTAAAACAAACGGAGCCCCGCCTGTTTCGGCGGAACCCTGTAACGTTTGTTGCAAATGTATGAAAAATATTTCAAATGTGCACCATCAAAGAGAAAGTCCCATGATGGTTGCCTTGTCCTGCTCAAGCTGAGCCTTCAGCTCGAAGATGGAACCGAACTTTCTCTCCTCACGGATCCTCCTGATGAACGTGATCCTGATGTCAAGTCCGTAGATGTCCTCCTCCAGCCCGAAGATGTTGGTCTCTATGGTAACAGCACCGCCGCTTCCGACAGTCGGTCTGACCCCGATGTTGCACATTCCCTTGAATCTGCGGCCCACCGCCTCGACATCGACTTCGTAGACGCCGTTGGCAGGCACAAGCTTCAGAGGCTCGTAGAGCTGCATGTTGGCCGTAGGGAACCCGATGGTCCTCCCAAGCTGGTTTCCCGCGACCACGACTCCGTACAGTGAATATCCACGGCCAAGCATCATTGCAGCGGACTCGACGTCCCCAGCAGCCACGGCGGCGCGGATCCTGGTCGAACTGATGGCGCTCCGCTCTGCGGCTACGGCATCGGTCCTGATTACATCCAGGCCCTCTTCACGGGCGATGGACTCGATAGCCTCCGGAGTCTGGTTGTCCCCGCCGACACGGTTGTCATAGCCCAGCAGGATGGCCTTGCCACCGAAGCGGCCGATGATCACATCCCTGAAATACTCACGTGTGGAGAGAGTGCTGAATTCCTTCGTGAAAGGAACGATCTCTACATGGTCGACACCAAGGTCATGAAGCAAGGATTTCTTCTCTTCCAGTGAAGTAAGGAGCCGCAGGACCCTGGCATCCTTCTGGAGGACGTTGCGCGGATGGGGCCAGAACGTGACCACCATGCTCTCGTCCCCCCTTGCCTTGGCCTGATCCACCAGCTGGGAGATCACAAGACGGTGCCCGAGGTGGACACCGTCGAAGAATCCAGTTGCTATAACCATTTTACAAGTTCGAAATCCTGTCTGTGAGGCATCAGAGGGTTCTTGGCGTACATTCTCGTTGCGACCTGGTACATACCTGTCCTGTCAGGAAGGATGGAGGTGCTGTAGCGAGCGACGGAATCCTTGAATTCAACGACCTGAAGCTCAGACTTTTCCTGAATGTGCAGGCGCTGCTTGGCATCCATTGTGGCGAAGAGGATCTCGACTCCGATGTCCTCAGGAGAGAGATCTCCCAGGTTGAGCTCGACCTCAACCTGAAGGTTGTTCTCCTCAGACAGTGAATATGAAGCATTCGGCTGCGTCTGCGAGATGACTTCGATGTTCTTCCATTCGCGGCGCATCCTCTTCTTCCATGCAGCGATCTTCCTTGCAATGCGGAAATCATCTGCCTCAAGCTCGGCAGTGCGCTCTGCCTGAGGAGTGTAGTACTGGTTGCAGTAGTCGGTGAGCATCCTGTTCGTGGTGAAGTTGCATGCCACCTGGGCGATGGTGTTCTTGATGAAGCCGATCCACTCGGTCGAATAGCCCTTCTCGGAATCGACATTGTAGTAGGCAGGAGCGATCTCGTTCTCGAGGAGAGAGTAGATCGTGGCTGCATCGAGTTCATTCTGGAAGCCCTGGTCGTCGTAGGAACGTGCCTGAGGGAGAGCCCAGCCGGCGCCTTCCCTGTAGCCTTCGACCCACCATCCGTCAAGGACGGAGAAGTGCATGACACCGTTCATCGAAGCCTTCTCTCCGGAAGTACCGGAAGCCTCGAGAGGCCTGGTAGGGTTGTTCATCCAGACATCGACGCCCTGGACAAGCCTCTTTGCGATGGAGATGTCGTAGCCCGGGACGAAGACGATCTTTCCGAGGAAACGCTCATCCTTGGAGATCTCGATGATCCTCTTGATGAGATCCTGGCCGGCCTTGTCGGCAGGGTGAGCCTTTCCTGCAAAGAGGAACTGGACAGGATGCACAGGATCGTTCACGATGGAAGCGAGCCTGTCGAGGTCGGAGAAGAGAAGAGTACCTCTCTTGTAGGTCGCGAAACGGCGGGCAAAGCCGATGGTGAGGACGTCGTCCCTGAGGTTCTTCTTGATGGCCACGATCTGGCCAGG
>JAGHSC010000127.1 GCA_018066065.1 Candidatus Cryptobacteroides faecihippi | reverse complement strand
GTGAAAGAATCCTTGATGATCCTGTGGTACTTGTCCACGATGTCCTGCGGGGTCACGCCCTGGCTGCGGGCCTTGATCGTGATCGGAACTCCATGCTCATCCGATCCGCAGATGTAGAGTACATCCTCGCCACGCATCCTCAGATACCTTACATAGATGTCTGCAGGCACATAGACACCGGCAAGATGGCCGATGTGTACTGGACCGTTCGCATAAGGGAGCGCACAGGTCACCAATGTTCTTTTGAAATTCTTGTCCATATCTTCTATCAGTTTTTTTCTCTTCCCAATTTGACCTTTACGGCCTTGATCATCTTCTGCACCTCCATCATTTCGATGCAGATGCCTTTAAGTTCTTCGACGGCGCCCTTGCCTTCAGCCTCGCTGAGCCTTGATGCAATCTCAAGCCTCTTGTTCTCCAGGCGGCAGCTCTGGAACACGAGGACGGCCTTCGGGACGTACTTGGTAAGCCATGAACCCTTGTTCATCATCGACTCCCTGAGCCCCTTTATCGACAAGTCGTAACGCTCGTCGGTGGACAGGGTATCAGCCACAAAGGCAACCTGCCTGTCCTCTCCATCCATCAGCCTCTTGACGATCTGATCCTGCTCGTAGCCCTCATAGTAGAGGTTTGAATATTCATCGAAAACCTTCCTGTAGACTGAGTTCGCAAACGTGGTTGCATCTTCCTCGAGGGCCTGCGAGATGAAGTCGAAGACCGTCTGCCTGTCCTCTTCGGAGTCCACGAAGAACTCCGAGTCCCTCTGGAACTCCAGCACTTCGGTGCCATTCGTGAGGATGAAGTTGAGCAGGTCACGCTCAGCCTGTCCCATCACCCTGTCTTCCTCCATGGCATCCAGGCCGGTAAGCTGCACTGCCGGGGCGGCTTCCCCAATCGGAGGATTGATGTCAGGAGCAAGGCTGCCGACCTCCCCCGGAACGGGTTCCTGCGGTCTCGGCCTGGACATGGCTGCCTTGGACCTGGTTGTGGACACCCTGCTCTCGAGAGCGTCGATGCCGATCCTGAGCTTGTTGGAGAGGAACTCCATGTAGACGCTCCTCTTGACGGAGTCAGGGATGAGGGCCACCGTGTCGGCGATGTCGTTGATGGCATTGGCCCTGGCAAGAGGGTCCCCTTCGGAGCCCTGGAGAAGCAGCGATGCCTTGAAATCGACGAAATCGACTTCCGAGGACTGGAGGAATTCCTCCACCTCGGCAAGGGTATGCTTTCTTGAATATGAGTCCGGGTCGTCCCCGTCAGGGATGAGGACCACCTTGACATTCATTCCCTCCTTCAGGAACATGTCGATTCCTCGAAGGGCGGCATGGATGCCTGCGGAGTCGCCATCGTACATGATGGTGACATTGTCGGTGAACCTCTTGATCAGTGCGATCTGGCCCTCGGTGAGGGCGGTTCCGCTGGATGCGACCACATTGCAGATGCCCAGCTGGTGCATCGACAGGACGTCGAGGTAGCCTTCGACGAGGTAGCACTTGTCCTTCTTCGCGATCTCGGACTTGGCGAACCAGATGCCGTAGAGCGACTTCTTCTTGACATAGATCTCGGACTCCTTCGAGTTGACGTACTTGGCATACGGCTTTCCCTCGACCTTCGACTTGAGCGTCCTGGCTCCGAACGCGATGACGCGTCCGCTGAGGGAATGGATCGGGAACACAACCCTCTCGTAGAACCTGTCCTTGATCTCGTGGTCAGGCTCGGATTCGGCGCAGAGACCGGTCTCGAGGAGATACTCTCCCTTGTAGCCGGCTTCAATCGCCTTGGTGGTGAAGGATGTCCTCCCGGTCGGAGCCCATCCAAGACCGTATTTCGCTATGGTTTCGTCAGTCAGTCCCCTGGAGTGGAAGTACGCAAGTCCGACGGAGCGCCCTTCAGGGGTGCCGAGCTGTTCCTGGAAGAACTTGGATGCGTATTCGGAGACAAGCAGGAGGCTTTCGCTGCGCTGGCGCCTTGCAAGGTCCTCGGCCGTCTCCTCCTTTTCCTGGATCTCGATGTGATACTTCCTGGCAAGATACCTGAGCGCATCGGCGTAGGAAAGGCGCTCGTGTTCCATGATGAATCCTACCGCGGAGCCACCCTTGTGGCAGCCGAAGCAGTAGTAGCGCCCCTTTGCAGGCTCGACGTGGAAGGAAGGGGTCTTTTCGTTGTGGAAAGGACAGCAGCCCCAAAGGTCGGCTCCTCTCCTGCGGAGGGAGACGAAGTCGCCGACGACGTCCTCGACACGGGCAGTGTCGAGAATCCTCTGGGTTGTTTCCTGTGGTATCATGCAAGGTCAGGGGTTAGTCGTCAACCTTGGTGTACTCCACTTCCTTGGCATCAGCGACCTCTGAGTCTCCAGTGCCGGAGGCAGGCTTGGTCGAGGTGATGTCGCTGGCGTAGCGCACTTCATATTCCTTCTTCGCCTTCTCCATCTTGAAGGTGGACATTATCTCCGAGATGCCGTACATCACGAGCAGGACGCCCGCAATGACGCTCATCAGCTTCATGCTGAATGGGTTGAAGACGAGGAAGACACCTCCGAGGATGGCCAGAACGGAAAGTATGAGGGAGGTGAATCCCCCACCGAACAGCGACAAGGCCGTGGAAAGTACGATAAGCTGGAGAGCACCGAAGGCAATCAGGGCGAAACCGATGATGCCGACGATGAAACTTGCGATCCATGTCGGATTGAAGAACAGGAGGGCGCCGATTGCACAGTCAAGGACAGCATTGGCGATGAGGAGTGCCGGTGCTCCATGATTCGACTTGGTCAGGCCGACGATCAGGGACACGATGCCTGCAGCGATCACGAAGCATGCGATCAGCTTCACCACCATCTCGGTGGCGTTGCTTCCAAGAGCCATGACAAGGCCGACTCCGATTGCCGTGAGTGCCCTGCTCAGACTGCTTAGCTTTGTCTTGTAACCAAATGTTAACATAGTCAGCTCCTATTTTATATGACTTACAAATTTAAGAAAAATTGCTATATTCGTGAACTTATGTTTTTCGACACACATAACCACAGTCAGTTTTCATTCGACGGAGGAAGGACAACTCTTGAGAAGAGCACAGCTTCAGCCATCGGAAAAGGGCTCGGAGGCATCTGTTTTACAGACCATTGCGACTTTTATGTCCCTGAGATGAAGGCCGATTTCGAACCTATCCAGTGCGAAGTCTTCGACGTCGAGGCACAGCAGGCGGAGATCGACAGGGTGAACGCCATGATCGCCGATGGAGCATTCGGGAAGAGCGCGGCAAAAAAATTCCGTGTCTTCAAGGGAATCGAAGTCGGGATGGAGGAAAAGTCCAGGGAAGGCCTGACAGAGCATCTTCAGAAACATCATTTCGACCAGATAACCGCATCCGTCCACTATCTCGAGGACACGGATCCCTACTACGGCCCCTACTACAAGGGAAAGAACTGGAAGGAAGCCTACGGACGCTATCTCGAGGCCTACCTGAGAGAGATCAAGTGGCTCGGTGACCGCTTCGACATCATGGGCCACTTCGACTACGTCGCGCGCTACGCCCCCTACCCAAAGGAGAGCATCCTCTACAGGGACTTCCCTGGCCTGTTCGACGAGATCCTGAAGTTCCTGGCAGAGAATGGCAAGGCTCTTGAAGTGAACACCAAGACCTACAGGGCCTACGGGATGAGGACACCTCAGCTCGACCGCGACATACTGATCCGCTTCATGGAGCTGGGAGGGGAAGCGATCGCACTTGGATCCGACTCACACGACCCGGAGCAGACCGGATGCAGGTTTGAATACTTCGCACAATACATCAAGTCCCTGGGTTTCAGGAGACTTGCTCATTTTGAAAACAGAAGGCTGAAGATGGTCACCATCTGATGCCGCCACATTAACTGTAACAATAAGACGAACGACAATGAAAAGATTCTTATGCTTCTGCATGATGCTGTTCTCACTCACCTGCCTGAATTCCCTTGCGCAGGTCGATGAAGCCACGATGGCAAAGAGGGAGAACAGGAAGAACCTCGTGATCCGCGAATGGAACACGGACCCGAAGAGCAAGACCAGATGGCTCGACAGGGTCACCACCTACGATGCGCAGGGACGCAAGGTCGAGGAGATCGAGTACACCAAGGTCGGCCAGAAGTGGCGCGAGACCTTCGAGTACGGCACAAACGACCGCATCAGCAAGGACGTTCTCTACAATGAGAAGGACAAGGTCGTCCAGGTCAGGAAGTACGAGTACAATGCCGACGGAACCAAGCGCAAGCAATTCAACTACGCCCCGAACGGCAAGCTCGAGACCGTCAAGGTCTTTGAATATTCAAGTGCCCGCTGAGACCCGCCCATCCACGATGGAAGCCTGCATCAGGACATACCCTGCCATAGTTGACATGAAGCCCATCCCCCTCGAGGAGATGGACTCCGTGAAGCTCATGAACAGGATCGACTCCAAGTACGTCACCACTGACGACAAGCTTGACCGCCTTCTGGAGATGGCCGCCGAGCGCGGCTACATGGCATGTCTCATCGCCGGCGAGAAGATCACCCCGTACTACTCGATGTACTATGACACAGACGATCTCGAGATGTACAGGATCCACCGCGCCGGACATGCAGTAAGGCAGAAGATCAGGGTCAGGACCTACACCCTCACCGGCACGACCTACCTCGAGATCAAGCGCAAGAACAACAAGGGAAGGACCAAGAAGAAGAGGATCCAGGTCGAGAGCCAGGACCTCTCTGCCGCTCCCCAGGCAGCAGACTTCATCAAGGAGCAGTCATGGTACTCCCTCGACAGGGTCAGGGAAGCCTGCACCACCGAGTTCTACCGCATCACACTCGTGAACAAGGAGAAGACAGAGAGAATCACTCTCGACACCAACCTCCGCTTCAACAACCCGAGGACCGGCATGTCGGCATCCCTCCCGGGGACCGTCATCATCGAGCTCAAGCAGGACGGAAGGCTCGCTTCCACGATGAAGCAGATCCTGCTCGACCTCAGGATACACCCATTCAAGGTCAGCAAGTACTGCATCGGCACCTCACTGACCACACCAGGACTTTTCCTTGGACGCTTCAAGGAGAAGATCAGAAGAATCGAAAAACTGAATAGAAAACAAACAGATTGAATATGAAAAAGTTCTACATGCTGCTCATCTTCGCGGCTCTGTCATTTGCCATCGGCATCCATGCCTCAGCCCAGGAAGAATCCGCACAGCCACAGGAAGACGGCGTCGAGGCCGTCCAGGAAGCTGACCCTTACGTCGGAGCCGACTTCGACCCGACCATCGCCGCCGAGAACGGCTACGACATCGAGATGACAGAAGAAGGTGCCTACAAGGTCACACAGGGCACCGCAGGCATCGTGGAAGCGATCCTGAGCCTGCTCAAGCTCTTCTTCTTCAACCTTGCAGTCAGCTTCGTGATCGTCCAGTTCTTCTACCACCCGAAGAGCCGCAGGATGGACTATTACTTCACGTTCATGATGTTCTCATCGGCAATGTGCCTGCTGCTGTTCCTCATGAACAACCTCAGCCTTGAGATCGGCTTCACGATCGGTCTCTTCGCAATCTTCGGAATGATCCGCTACAGGACCGAGACCGTCCCTGTCAGAGAGATGACCTATCTCTTCATCATCATCGCAGTGTCCGTCATCAACGGTATCGGAGCCGATGTACCATTCCTTGAGCTCGTCGCAGCGAACCTGCTGATCATCCTCCTCATCTGGGTCCTCGAGTCCAAGGGCATCATCGGAAGCAGGACCTCGACCAAGCTCGTGATCTACGACAGGATCGATCTCATCACCCCTGACAAGCGCGAGGAACTCATGGAGGACCTCAAGAAGAGAACGGGACTCGACATCAGGTACATAGAGGTCGGCCAGGTTGACTTCCTCAAGGATTCAGCATGGATCAAGGTCACCTACAACCTCGGCAACGGCGAGACCAACTCCATCGACAAACTCAGGAAGACCAGGGATTTCAACGCCTGATTCCACAAACATCAAAAAGAAATGAACTCAACAGCCAAGCTGCTTGCAGCAGCACTCATGGGGTTGTTCGCTTTCAGCGCAGCCGCCACGGCACAGAATGCCGCAGACGACGAAGGACTTCCTTTCGGAACCAGATACTCAGTCGGCCTGGACAAGAAGATAATCAAGGGTCTCCATGTCGAGCTTGAGGAGGAAGCACGCCTTGTGGACGGTGTTTCCACACTCGACAAGCTCTACACGACCGCAGCAGTCTCCTACAAGGTCTGCCCTTATCTCAAGGTGGGCGCAGGCTACTCCGCAATCAGCGCACGCAGGATGAATGAGGACGTCATGACCTGGGACTGGAGGCACAGAGGATTCGCAGACATCACCGGCATGATCAAGGAAGGCGGATGGAAGTTCTCCCTCCGCGAGAGATTCCAGGCAACCTACAGGACACGCGAAGTGTCCGTCTGGGAAAAACCTCAGACTGCACTTGCCCTGAAATCCAGGTTCAAGGCTTCCTACATGTTCAAGAGATCGGGCCTGGAGCCTTACGCTTCCATCGAGCACAGGCTCATGCTCAACGGAGCCAAGTGGGACGAGCTCTCGACCGACGAGGCCAACTTCAGGAAAAGCGAATACATCGGCCTGAAGGACGTGTACACCAACAGGCTCAGGAGCCAGTTCGGTCTCAAGTGGGAAATCTCAAAGAAGAATGCCGTGGAGATCTACGGTCTTTACGACAACATCACCAGCAAGAACATCGACAGCAAGAAGAGCAAGCCTCAGCTGAAGCTGCCTGTCACCACCGAGCACAGCAACTTCGCTGCGATCGGCATAGGTTACACCTTCTCTTTCTAGGATAATCCCGCCGCCGGCCCGTCAGCTGGCGACCTCACATAGGAACTTGATGCGCACAAGACGGATGGACATCTCATCATAGTCCATCCCAAGCGCATCTATTGCCTCCTCGACGGAATCCGAGGTGGCCTCGTGGGCAAAGTAGTCGTAGATGTCCTCGACATCCTCATCGTCCACCTCCTGCGAGATGTAGTAGTTCAGATCCAGTTTCAGGCCCGTGGAAACGATGGTCTCGATCTCTCTCATGAGGTCCTCCATCTCCATTCCCCTCGCATCGGCGATGTCATCGAGAGACATGCGCCTGTCGATGCTCTGGATGATGAAGATCTTGTCACCGCTCTTGGTCGGAGCAGACTTCATCACGAAATCATCAGGACGGATGATTTCGTTCTCCTCGACATACTCCTTGATCAGCTTGATGAACTCGCCACCGTACTTCCTGGCCTTTCCCTCACCGACACCCTGGCAGGTATGCAGTTCCTCGTAAGTCACAGGGTACATGATGGACATGTCTTCAAGGGAGGAATCGGAAAAGATTATCCACGCCTGAAGATTGAGCCTGCGGGACATCTCCTTCCTGAGATTCTTCAGCATGGCGAGGAGGGTCTCGTCTCCTCCGCCACCCTTCATGGCAGCCTTGTCTCCGACTGCCTCGGCATCGTCGTCATCATCCTGGGAACCCTTGCCGAGGAAGACTCTGTCCTCGACGAGCTGGATTCCATAAGGGGCAGCCTTGAACTGCTCCCCCTGAGGAGTGACGTAGATCAGACCGTAGGATTCGATGTCCTTCTCGAGAAGGTGCAGCTGGAGTCCCTGGTGGATTACGGAGCTCCAGAACCTTTCGGTGCGGCCAGACCCGATTCCGAAGGAAGGATTCTGGTCGAGGGAGTAGGACTTGATCGTACCGTTCACCTGGCCTGCAAGGACAAGAGCCAGGACTTCGATCTTGAAATGTTCCGGAAGGTCCTCGATCACCTTGATCACCTTGCGCATTTCCTCACGCCCATCGAAGCTAGGCTTAGGATTGATGCAGTTGTCGCAGGTGCAGCAGTTGTCGGAAGGATAATCCTCTCCGAAATAGTTGAGAAGAAGCTTCCTGCGGCATCTGTTGGATTCGGCGTAGGCCACAGTCTCCATGAGAAGCTGGCGACCGATTTCCTGCTCTGCGACAGGCTTGCCCTGCATGAACTTCTCAAGTTTCTGGATGTCCTTGTAACTATAATAGGTGATGCAGTCGGCAGGTCTGCCGTCACGGCCGGCACGGCCTGTCTCCTGATAGTATCCTTCGATGCTCTTCGGGATGTCGTAGTGGATGACAAAGCGGACGTCCGGCTTGTCGATTCCCATTCCGAAGGCAATGGTGGCCACAATCACGTCAACCTCCTCCATGAGGAAGGCATCCTGGTTGTCAGCCCTTGTCTTGGCATCCAGTCCCGCATGGTACGGAAGTGCCTTGATACCATTGATGTTCAGAAGGTTGGATATTTCCTCCACCTTCTTGCGGCTCAGGCAGTAGATGATGCCGGAGCGGCCTGGATTCTGCTTGATGTAGCGGATGATGTCCTTGTCGGGCTCATTCTTGTCCCTCACTTCATAGTAGAGGTTCGGCCTGTTGAACGAGGACTTGAAGACAGCGGCATCCATGATGCCCAGGTTCTTCTGGATGTCGCTCTGGACCTTCGGGGTCGCAGTCGCCGTCAAAGCGATAAGAGGGGCCTTGCCGATCTGCTGGATCATCTCGCGGATCCTCCTGTACTCTGGACGGAAGTCATGCCCCCACTCGGAGATGCAGTGAGCTTCGTCCACTGCGTAGAACGAGATCTGGATCTCCTTGAGCAAGTCCACGTTCTCCCACTTGGTCAGAGACTCAGGGGCGACATAGAGGAGCTTGGTCACGCCGGAGAGGACGTCTGCACGCACCTCCTGGATCTGAGCCTTGCTCAGTGAGGAATTCAGGAAATGGGCGATTCCCGGACGCTCGGTGACGAATCCGCGGATCACATCGACCTGATTCTTCATCAAGGCGATGAGTGGCGAGATGACGATGGCGGTGCCCGGCATCACAAGGGCCGGGAGCTGGAAGCACAATGACTTGCCGCCTCCGGTCGGCATAAGGACAAAGGTGTCCCTGCCAGCCAGAAGATTCAGGATTATTTCCTCCTGGTCGCCCTTGAATGAATCATAGCCGAAGAATTCTTTCAGCTTACAGCGCAACAGGTCAGAGTCAACATGCATCACAGAAATCGATTTTTCACTCTAAATATAGCTTTTCTTTTTGGGACTGGCAACAATTTGGAGGATAAAAGCAGTGAGGAATCGATAAAAATTACGATATTTGCACCGAATTTCGGGATAAAGGCCCGATTTTGACAAAGACAACGTTAAAATATTCAATAAAAATGAAGACAATCAAAATGTTAGCTATGGCTGCAATCGTCTGCGCAGCAGTAGCATGCAACTCAACCAAGCCAGCAGCCGAAGGAGAAGAGGCCGCTGACATCACCAATCCGTCAGCTCTCCTCCCTTCAAAGGCAGTCAACGACTCAGTAAGCTACCTCATGGGTATCAACTTCGGAAGCTTCATCAAGGGTTACGGCTTCGGCAAGAAGCTCAACTACGCCGAGATCAAGAAGGGTATGGACGACTTCATCAACGCCCAGGGCAACCAGGCTGACACCAACTTCGTAAAGCAGTTCAAGATCAACCCTGAGGAGATGAACCGCATGTTCGGCGAGTATCTCCAGAAGATGACCCAGTACACCCTCGCAGTCAACAAGGACAAGGAAGCCAAGTTCCTTGCAGCCAACGCTAAGAAGCCAGGCGTCCAGACCACCGAGAGCGGACTCCAGTACATCATCTCCGAGCCAGGCAACGATGTCAAGCCAACCGCTATGGACACCGTCTTCGTACACTATGTAGGCAAGCTCACCGACGGTACCATCTTCGACCAGACCACCGAGGCAGCTCCTTCAGCAATGCTCATGATGAACAGGGTCATCGCAGGATGGACCGAGGGTCTCGGACTCATCGGTGAAGGCGGAAAGGCTACCCTCTTCGTCCCTGCAGAGCTCGGCTACGGCGAGCGTGGACAGCAGGCCATCGAGCCTAACTCAACCCTCATCTTCGACGTCACCCTCGATTCAGTAAGGCGTTACGTCGCTCCAGCACCTGAGGCTGAGTAATCCAACGGCAGAAAGTCAAAGGCCTGCCTGCGTCCAACGCAAGGCAGGCTTTTTTCAACCAGATAAAAATCAGACAAATGGCAGCACTTGAAATAGAAGGCAAGATCCAGCAGAAGCTGGCCAAGCAGAGCGGACAGACATCGAGAGGTACATGGTCAAAGCAGGACTTCGTCCTCGAGTACCAGGACGGCAGCTTCCCTGCCACAGTCTGCTTCACCTCATTCGGAGACGACAAGGTCGCAGAGCTCGACAAGTATCAGGTAGGAGATGCCGTCAAGGTGTCTTTCAACCTCAGGGCAAGAGAGTACAACGGACGTTGGTACAACGACATCAGAGTCTGGAGGATCACTCCTGCAGGACAGGCTCAGCAGGCTCCGGCACCATGGACTTGCCAGCAGGCTCCGGCAGCGGTTCCGCCAGCAGCACCGGCACCTACATTCGCAGACATGCCTGCCGACGACGACAGCCAGGACCTTCCATTCTAAAGGTCCAGCCACTTGATGGACGGATCCCTCCTCCACCAGGTCAGCTGCCTCTTGGCATAATGACGAGTATTCCTCTGGATCAGGCGAACAGCCTCTTCCAGAGGATATTTTTCATCCAGATAGTCAAAGATTTCCCTGTAGCCGACAGTCTGCAGGGCCTGACACCCCCTGTACGGGAGAAGGGAGCGGACTTCCTCGACCAGTCCCGCATCAAGCATATTCAGGACACGGCCGTCGATCCTCTCGTAGAGTTCCTCGCGGGAGCGGTTCAGCCCGATCTTCTCGATCTCGAAGCTGCGCTGCCTGCGGGCACCTGTCTTGAAGGCAGAGAATGGCTTGCCAGAGACCAGGCAGCCTTCCAGCGCGCGGATGACCCTCTGCGTGTTCTGCGTGTCGATCTGGGAATATGTGAGGGGATCAAGCGACTTCAGCTCTTCCGCCAGCGGTGCGACTCCACCCTCCGCTGCGCGGGCCCACAGCTCAGCGCGGAGCACCGGGTCCCCATCCGGAAGGTCGTCCAGACCATTGCAGACGGCATCGATGTAGAACATGGAGCCGCCGGTCATGACAAGTGTCTCATGTCCCTCGTCGAAAAGCTTCTCAACGAGCGCGATGGCATCACGTTCATAGTCTCCGGCCGTGTAGGCCTGGTCAACCGGGATGGTCTGAATGAAATAATGCTTCACGGCTGAAAGCTGCGAAGCATCCGGGACTGCCGTCCCGATCGACATGTTCATGAAAAGCTGGCGGGAGTCGCAGGAGATCACAGGCGACCCGAGCTCCAACGCCTTGGAGATGCTGTAGTCGGTCTTGCCGACAGCAGTCGGGCCGAGAATGATCAGGAGTCGTCTCGACATGGGCATCAGATGTCCAGGTCCTCGGATCCGTCGAAGATTATCTCTTCTTCCTCCTTGTCGTCGTCCTCGTCGTCATCATCGTCATCATCCACGTCTTCCGCGTCAACAGGCTCGGAATCAGCAGCATCCTCAAGGCTCATCATGCTCCAGTCCGGCTTCTGGCCAGGGAGATGGCGCTGTGAATCAGGGAGATCCTCGAAAGCGACATAGCCGTTCTCGAACTCGATCGGGTTAGGTCCCTTGGACTCGACGATTGCAGGAGCATGACCCGGAAGTTCCTCGACTGACTCCAAGGTGACGATGACACTCTTCTTGTTCGGGACGTCATAGAAATACTGGAATGAGGCGATGCCGGCCTCGGTGGCCTTGTCGACCGTGACATTGTCGACAGTCCCGGAACCCAGGTCGAAGAGACCGAACCTGCCGACGACTCCGCCTGCAGCATCCAGACCCTTGAACATTATCAGCTGGTCCTCCGGAAACTCCATGTCGGAGCGCATCTGCTTGTGAAACTCATAGAGGGTAGTCTCCCCTCCCATCTCATAGATCCTGAAGAATCCTTTGATACCGGCAAGCGTTACCTTATACCTGTAAATCATACGTTTATTCTATTCCGTTTGTATCAAGTCCTGCGTTCCACTCCCGTGAAAACGAAATCAAAATTACAAAAATTCCCGTACGGTTGCAAAATAATGTTAAAAACACTAAATTCGTATCTCTAGAAATGGGTTCAACAGGAAACATCTCTCCAGACGTCTACAGGAGCATCCCTGCTTCTGCCGAAGGGCTGTTCAAGGACAACGGCAGCAGATTCATCGCGCTTGCCTATCCGGTTGAGACTGAGGAAGAAGTCAAGGAGATCGTAGCATCCCTGAAGAAGAAGTACCATGACGCAAGGCATCACTGCTACGCCTACAGGCTCGGTCACCTGGGAGACAGGTTCAGGGCCAACGACGACGGAGAACCGTCGTCTTCGGCAGGCAGGCCGATCCTCGGGCAGATCGACTCGAGGGGTCTGAGCGACATCCTTGTCGTTGTGGTCAGATACTTCGGAGGCATCAAGCTCGGCATACCGGGCCTGATCAGAGCCTACAAGACTTCCACCGCCGATGCCCTCGACAAGGCCGGGACGGTCGAGAAGGTCGCGGGAGACTGGTACGAGATCCGCTTCGGCTACATGGCCATGAACCAGGTCATGAAGACAGTCAAGGACCTGACCTGCCGCAGAAGGCTCAGGACTATGGAGAACAATGCTCCCTGCAATGCCGTGTAAGGTTGTCCGCCACGGAAGATTTCCTTTCCAGGATGGGCGACATTGAAGATTGTACAACAAAGAAACTTTAATAAAAGAACTTACAGATGCCCAAGAATCTAGTATCAATCCAGGACTTCACAAAGGATGAGATCCTTCACATCCTTGACGTGGCCAAGGAATTTGAAAGCAACAGGGAGCAGGACTTCCTCAAAGGCAAGGTCATCGCTTGCCTGTTCTTTGAACCATCAACCAGGACCAGGCTCTCGTTCGAGGCCGCAGTCAACAGGCTCGGAGCCAAGGTCATCGGCTTTGCCGACAACAGGAACACCAGCCAGAGCAAGGGAGAGACCCTTGAGGACACGATAAAGATAGTCTCCAACTACGCTGACATGATCATAATGAGGCATCCGATGGCAGGCGCCGCCGACATCGCTGCATCGGTTGCATCGGTACCTGTCGTGAATGCCGGAGACGGCATCAACCAGCATCCATCCCAGACTCTTCTCGACCTCTATGCGATCGAAAGGACCCAGGGCAAGCTCGAGGGGCTTAACATCAACATGGTAGGTGACCTCAAGTACGGACGCGCCGTCCATTCTCTCGTGGATGCTCTCAGCCAGTTCAACCCGCACTTCACATTCACGGCTCCAGAGGAGCTCGGAATGCCTTGCAAGTACATCGAGATGCTCGACGAGAAGGGCATCGACTACAAGAAGGTCAACACCATCGAGGAAGGAGTCAACGACTGCGACATCCTCTACATGACCAGAGTCCAGCAGGAGAGATTCCCTGACACGGCTGACTACCTCAAGGTCAAGGACACCTACAGGCTCACCGCATCGATGCTCAAGGATGTGAAGCCTACGATGAAGGTACTCCACCCTCTTCCAAGGGTCAACGAGATCGCCACGGACGTGGATGACACTCCATACGCATACTACTTCCAGCAGGCAGGCGGCGGAATGTACATCAGGATGGCAATCATTTCCTACCTTCTCGGATACAGATAACGAATAATCACAGAAACGAACAAATACAACAGAAATGGGAAAAGTACATGTTTTCAATGCAGGCCCATGCCTGCTCCCTAAGGAAGTCATCGACAACGCTGTAGAAGCCCTGAAGGACTTCAAGGGCACTGGTGTCTCAGTGCTCAGCATCTCCCACCGCACCAAGGAGTGGGACGCAACAATGGACGAATGCCGCGCTCTCTGGAAGGAGCTCCTGAATATTCCTGACACCCACGAAGTGATCTTCCTCGGCGGAGGTGCCTCCCTCGAGTTCCTTTACGTAGCCATGAACTACCTCGAGAAGAAGGCAGCCTACCTCGAGACCGGAGTCTGGGCAAAGAAGGCTCTCAAGGAAGCAAAGGCTTTCGGCGAGGCTTATGCAATCGCAAGCTCAGCCGACAAGAACTATTCCTACATTCCAAAGGGTTACGAGATCCCTGCAGACCTCGACTACTTCCACATCACGACCAACAACACCATCTACGGTACTGAGATCAAGGAAGACATCGACTGCCCTGTCCCACTCATCGCCGACATGTCCTCAGACATCATGAGCCGTCCTGTCGACGTCAGCAAGTACGCCCTCATCTACGGTGGCGCACAGAAGAACGTCGGCCCTGCCGGTGTGGCTTTCGCCATCATCAACAAGGAGACTCTCGGCAAGGTCAGCAGGTACATCCCTACCATGCTTGACTACAGCGTGCACATCGACAAGCTCTCAATGTTCAACACCCCTCCTGTCTTCTCGATCTACATCATGAACGAGACTCTCAAGTGGATCAAGAGCATGGGCGGCGTCGCTGAGCTCAACAAGATCAACAACGCAAAGGCAGAGCTTCTCTACAGCGAGATCGACCGCAACCCGCTCTTCGTCGGAACCGCAGCCAAGGAGGACCGTTCCATCATGAACGTCTGCTTCGTCATGGCTCCAGGCTACGAAGATCTCCAGGATGAGTTCCTTGCATTCGCAAAGGGCAAGGGCATGATCGGAATCAAGGGTCACCGCTCAGTCGGCGGCTTCAGAGCTTCCATCTACAACGCATGCACACTCGAGGACGTACAGGCTCTCGTGGACTGCATGAAGGAATTCGAAACCCTCAAGAAGTAAGAAGCCATGAAAGTACTTGTCGCAACACAGAAACCTTTCTCTGCTGCAGCCGTAGCAGGCATCGAGGAGATCATCGAGGCTTCAGGCAATGAGTTCGCCGCTCTCGAGAAGTATCCTGAGCAGTCAGACCTCGTCGCTGCCGTCGCAGATGCAGATGCTCTGATAATCCGCTCCGACAAAGTCACGGCCGAAGTTCTCGACGCAGCCAAGAACCTCAAGATCGTCGTCCGCGCAGGCGCAGGCTACGACAACGTCGACCTCGCTGCCGCAACGGCACACAACGTGGTCGTCATGAACACCCCTGGCCAGAACTCCAACGCAGTCGCAGAGCTCGCCATCGCCATGATGATCTACATGAGCCGCGGACAGTTCACTCCTGCCACCGGCACAGAGATCGAGGGCAAGAAGGTGGGCATCCAGGCATTCGGCAACGTCGGAAGGCTCGTAGGAAAGAAGGCAGAGGCTCTCGGAATGAGCGTGATGGCCATCGACCCATTCATCCCTGCAGAGAAGATCTCCGAGGCCGGTGCCACTCCTGCCGCATCGCTTGAGGAGCTCTATTCATCATGCAACTTCGTCTCCGTACATATTCCTGCAACCCCTCAGACCGTCGGTTCCATCGGCTACGACCTCATCACCAAGATGCCTAAGGGCGCCTGCCTGGTCAACACCGCACGCAAGGAAGTGATCGACGAGGCCGGTCTCGAGAAGGCTCTCGAGGAGCGTGCAGACCTCAAGTACATCACTGATGTCGCTCCTGACAACTACGAGGCACTCAAGGAGAAGTTCGGAACAAGGATCTTCGCCACCCCTAAGAAGATGGGTGCGCAGACCGCAGAGGCCAACATGAACGCAGGTCTCGCAGCCGCACGCCAGATCGTGGACTTCTTCACAACAGGCAACACCAGATTCCAGGTCAACAAATAATTCATCATGGTCAGAGTAAAGCCATTTGCGGCCATAAGGCCACCGAAGGACATCGTCACAGAGGTCGCAGCACCTCCTTATGACGTCCTCAACTCACAGGAAGCCAAGGACATGGCAGGAGAGAAGTCTCTCCTCCACATCACCAAGCCGGAGATCGACTTCGACCCGATCCTCGAAGATCACGACCAGAGGGTCTACGACCAGGCCGTGAAGAACTTCAAGGAGTGGCAGGCCAAGGGTTGGCTCAGGCGCGAGGGTAAGGAGTGCTACTACGTCTACGCCCAGACCATGGGTGAGCGCACACAGTACGGAATCGTGCTCTGCGCGCACACCGATGACTATGCAACCGGCAAGATCAAGAAGCACGAGCTGACCAGGAAGGACAAGGAAGACGACAGGATGATCCATGTCCGCATCCAGAACGCCAACATCGAGCCTGTCTTCTTCGCCTACAAGGACGACGAGACGATCAACGACATCATGGCAAGGAAGGCCAGCGAGGCTCCTGAATATGATTTCGTGGACGAGAACGGCTTCAGGCACACCTTCTGGGTGATCGACGAGGACGAGCTCATCGCGAAGATCTCGGAGACCTTCACCACCAAGGTGGAAGCATTCTACGTTGCAGACGGTCACCACCGCACTGCAGCCGCAGCACGCGTCGGAGCCGAGAAGAAGTCACAGAACCCATCCCACACCGGCGATGAGGAGTACAACTTCTTCATGGCTGTCTGCTTCCCTGAGAGCCAGCTCAAGATCCTGGACTACAACCGCGTAGTCAGGGACCTCAACGGCCTCACCAGGGAGCAGCTTCTCGAAGCTCTTGCCAAGGACTTCACCGTCAAGGAGATGGGAACGGAGATCTACCATCCTGACCACCTCCACAACTTCTCGATGTATCTCGAAGGCAAGTGGTACTCACTCGAGACCCTTGAAGGAAGGTACGACGACAAGGACCCTATCGGAGTCCTCGACGTGACCATCCTCTCCAACCTCGTGCTGGACAGCATCCTCGGAATCAAGGACCTCAGGACCGACAAGAGGATCGACTTCGTGGGAGGCATCAGAGGTCTCGGCGAGCTCAGCCGCAGGGTCGACAGCGGAGAGATGAAGGTTGCCTTCGCCCTCTACCCTGTCTCCATGCAGCAGCTCATCGACATTGCCGACACAGGCAACATCATGCCTCCGAAGACCACCTGGTTCGAGCCGAAGCTCCGCTCCGGACTCTTCATCCACTCTCTCGACTAAGGCATGGCAAAGGTCAGCATAAAGACTCCGAAGGGCGAGATCATCATCCGCCTCTACGACGAGACTCCTCTCCACAGGGACAACTTCCTGAAGCTCGCAAAGCAAGGCTTCTACAACGGGACCCTCTTCCACAGAGTGATCAAGGACTTCATGATCCACGGAGGAGACCCTCAGAGCAAGGGCGCCCCGAAGGGGAAGCAGCTCGGAAGCGGAGGACCAGGCTACACGATCCCTGCAGAGTTCAAGCCTGAATATTTCCACAAGCGAGGCGCTCTCGCAGCAGCGCGCCTTGGCGATGATGCCAACCCGCAGAGAGCATCTAGCGGCTCGCAGTTCTACATCGTCTGGGGAAAGACCTATTCAGAGGGACAGATCGGACAGCTTGCAAGGCAGATGCGCCAGCAGGCAGCCCAGTCGGTCTTCAACGACCTCGTCCGCGAAAGACGCGCCCAGATCCTCCAGCTCAGGAAGAACCGTGACCAGGCAGGTCTGGCCGCCCTTCAGGACGAGCTCGAGGCGATGACCGAGGCCATCATGACAGAGAAAGGTCTCGGGAAGATGAGCGACGGGCAGAAGGAAGCCTACACCACGGTCGGAGGAGTGCCGTTCCTCGATGGACAGTACACCGTGTTCGGCGAAGTGGAAAGCGGCCTTGAAGTCGTCGAAGCAATTCAGAATGTTGCCACGGACAGATCCGACAGGCCTCAGGAGGACGTTTCGATGACAGTCAGCATCCTCGGCGAGGAATAAGGATCAGCGGCGAGGTCCGATCTCCTCGAACGGAATCGGAGCGACACCATAGGAAGCAAGGACATCCGGCTGGAGATAATGCTCCATCCGGGTGTCTGTCATTTCTACCAGATGGTTCCCGCTGCAGACCAGATGTGGGAGACCGCTGGAGAAGGCCTTCGCACCGACCACAAGATTGCGGTCGACGTAGTTCACCCCAAGGTCGGCGTCATAGGCATTCCTGAGTTCAGGATAGTGGTCGAGCCAGATCTCGGAATCGGCATCGACATCCCTGATCTTCGGGACCTGCTCCTTGTAGCGGGCCTGCCAGTAGGAAAGCGCCCAGTCATTGCCGGTAACAGCCCAAGGGCAATCGTAGAAAAGGTTGTCGTTGATGTAGATGTTGTTGCCGCCGTTGATCTGCACAGCGCCGAAGATTCCGTCACCGCAGCGTTCGAAGACATTCCCCGAGACCTCATGTCCGGAGATCATGTCATCGAAGCGTATTGCGGCGGCGCCGGCGAAGAGTCCTCCGCGGATGTCTCTCCAGTGGTTGTTTATCAGCCGGATCCTTCTGTAGGTCACATTGAAGTAGCAGTCCAGGCCTCCCTGGTCGTCACTCTCCTCCACCACATTGAAGATCTGGTTGAAAGTGATGTCGACATCGTTGCCTTCAATCCTCAGTGCAGAAGACGAGGACCACTGGAAACGGTTGTGGGTGATCAGCAGACCGATTCCTGTGAAATGGACAGCCGGCTGGTAGGTCCTCTTGAAGAGCGAGAAACGCTCGATCACATTGTCGCTGATGACGAACCCGCTCGGGTCCAGGGTCTTCCTGTCTCCTCCACGTGCGACGATCCCTCCGAATCCCATCTCCTCGATGTGGTTGCCGGCAATCATGTGCCCACGCCCTCCATCCACATTGATGGCCACATCTCCCAGATCCTGGAGGTGGCATGCCTCGACACGGACACTCTCCCCTCCCTTGACAGAGATGGCTGAACGCCTGATCCCGCGGATGGAGATGTTGCGCAGAGTCACGTTGCGGCAATCCTCGAAGCTGAAGACATACTCGCCTGAAAACATCGAGAGGCGGGCCTTTGCCTTCCTCGCGCTGACACCTGAGGGTGGCAGCCAGTAGATCAGCGAGTCTGACCTATGAATATAATACTCTCCCTCATGGTCAAGCTCGGAAAGGAGGTTGAATCCGTAGAAGCGGCAGTTGTCGCGGTAGCCGTAGACGTGCAGAGGCTTGCGGAACTGGATGGTTCTCGAGACGGTATCGATGGTCTCCGGGCGCATGCTGTTGTCTTCGCACCAGTCCCAGTACCAGTAGCCGTGGAAGCGGGGGTCATCCTCCGAGACCCAGGATGAGATGCGGGCGTCCACATATTCAATGAGCCCATCATAGGTTCCATGCTTGTGGATCCAGGTGTCGCCGACTTCGTGGGTGCCAAGTGCCCTGCCCGCTTCTGTGAAGCCCTCGTCAGGCCAGCGCGCAAGCGTCTGCCTCCTGCCATCGGCATAAAGGTCGATGCGGTTCTCGCGGCCGATGACTTCCCCCAGATCGCCGATGCCGCGAAGGTCAGAGACCACCACTCCCTTTGGGAATACTCCGGCAGGGGCTTTCCGCCAGCGCTTGATGTCCACGTCGCCCTTCAGAAGGACTTCCTTTCCGGGCTCGCCTTCTATGACGAGGTTGGAAGCTCCCTTGACCTTGATCTCCTCGGTAATCAGATAGGTCCCACCCTTCAGCACGACTCTGACATCACCTCCAGCGGAGGTGCTGACTGCATCATCGATTGCTTTCTGGATGTCAGCGGAAGTGTACGGATCCAGTTCCCGGAATGAAGAGGGAAAAGACCAAGAAAACATGCAAGGACAAATGATACTGAAAAGATTTTCATGACTTCGATGGGCTTGTACCCCCAAAGATAGGATTTTTTACAAACAAAAAAGCCCAGCATTTCTGCTGAGCTTCCTGTGCGGTAGGTGAGAGTCGAACTCACACGGGCTTGCGCCCACTACCCCCTCAAAGTAGCGTGTATACCATTTCACCACTACCGCAAGTATGTTTCCCAACTCGTTGGGATTGCAAAGATAGACACATTTCTTGAAATACCAAAATATTTCCAAATTTTTTTCATTAAAAAAAACTTCGTACCTTTGCATGCTTTCACGAGTTGAAAGCAAACGGTTTTATTACAATTACTTAAAAACAGATTCACAATGGCTGTTAAAATCAGACTCCAGCGCCACGGAAAGAAGAATTTCGCATTCTACCACATTGTAGTGGCTGACAGTCGCGCACCACGCGACGGACGTTTCATCGAGCAGATCGGCTCTTACAACCCTAACACGAACCCTGCTACCATCATTCTCAATGCAGACAGGGCTCTTGCATGGGTCAAGGTCGGTGCAGAACCTACTCTCGTTGCCCGCAGGATCCTCTCTTACGAGGGTGTCCTTCTCAGGAACCACCTCGACGGTGGTGTAGCAAAGGGAGCTCTCACCCAGGAGCAGGCTGACCAGAAGTGGAACGCCTGGAAGGCTCAGAGAGACGCAAAGATTGCCTCAAAGAAGGAGGGTCTTGTAAAGGACGCTGCTTCAAAGGCAAAGGCTGCTCTCGAGGCAGAGAAGAAGGTTAACGCAGAAAGGGCTGAGGCTATCGCTAAGAAGGCTGAAGAGCTCGCTAAGGCTGCCGAGGAAGCTGCTGCTGCCAAGGCTGCTGAGGAAGCTGCTGCCGCTGAGGCTGCAGAGGCACCTGCAGAGGCCTAAGCCTATGTCCAGGGCAAAGTCAGAGCTTCTGAAGATTGCCCGGGTACTGAAGTCCAACGGTACCGAAGGCGAGGTCCTCGTGGGCTTTCGCGAGATTGGACCGGAAGACTTGAAGGTTACGGAACCGGTGTTCATCGAATTTGATGGACTGCCGGTTCCATTTTTCATTGACTCCTTCTCCAGAAGAGGCACCAGCCGTGCCCTTGTCCGCCTGACCGGAGTAAGGAACCTTACCGATGCCGAAGAGATTGTCGGCAAGGAAATCTTCGCAAAGGCGGACGCAATCATTGATTACGAAGACGGTGATGAGGAGCTTACCCTCGATGACATCATCGGATGGAGCATTGTTGGCGAAGACGGAAAGAAAGTTGGGGAAGTGTCTGACTACGAAGACATTCCCGGCAATCCATGCCTGTACGTAAACACAATCGACGGACAGGTGATGCTTCCATTCCATGAAGATCTCATCCTGTCCGTCGACGAAGATTCGCAGACAATAACAATGTCTGTCCCGGAAGGCCTTATCTAGGCATGTAGTCCTCCGGATTCTCAGTCCTTACATCCTTTATGGCAGGCACCTCTGCAGATGCCTCAGTTGTATCCTCAGCCACCGGAGCCGGAGCGGCAGCATTGGCAGCACCAGCGGCAGCAAGAGTCTTGCGCGCAATGTAGTCACCCTTGACATCCTGATAGAATGAGGCCTGGGCGGTGAGCACGTAAGGCTCAAGCCACAGGAAACCGATTCCAAGAGTGAAGAGGCAGAGGACGGCCCATCCGATGAAGCTGAGATAGAGGTAGAACAGATCGAACTTGTGACCCTTCATCATCTCACAGCTGAGGTCGATGGCCTTGTTCGGAGAAAGAGTCGGCTCATCCTCAAGGATGTAGTTCGTCATCGAATAGGAAAGCAACTTGATGATGCCCGGAACGATCAGCAAAAGCGTCCAGAGGAAAGTGAATATGTACTTGAGCAGGCTCGCAGCGACATTGCGGCGATAGCGGCCGAAACCGATCCCGAAGATCCCCTTGACAAGCTGGTCATCACCTTTCACGAGAAGATTCTTGAACGCATTGTACAGACCGACCGTGAGAGGGAAGAGGACCAGAACCTCAAGGATGAATGACAGCGCACTGAACCCGTTCTGGTGGTTGGTCAGAAATGGATTGGTCGGGTCATTGACAAGTCCGAGGGAAGAATAGAGATTCGGGCCGATCACGATGGCATCGACAATGGTAAACACAAGCACCGCGAGTACGGCTGAAGACCAGTTACCCTTCAGAGCGGCAAGAGCCTCATTCTTGTAATCAACATTCTTTTTCATGGTATTATGCTTTTAGAGGAATGACATTCAGGTTAAAGTTCGACTTCAATCATGCCGACGAACTGCGCCGGGCCGGTAAGCCAGACATCCTTCGCTCCGAAGGAAGCCCCCTCTCCTGACGGCACGAAATCCACGGCCAGGCGGGCGATTGCAGCCCTGACATCGTAGCGAAGGCTGTCCCCATCGGATGACGATGCCGGGATGCCGAATGAATATGCGGCCATGGCAGAAGCAACGATTCCGGTGCCGCATGCCAGGGTCTCGTACTCAACTCCCTTCTCGAAGGTCCTGATGTTCAGCAGCGTACTTCCATCTTCCACACCAGGCTCGATGAAGTTGACATTGGTCCCGACAGGAGCGAAGCGGGCATCATGCCTCAACGTGGCTCCCTCCTCAAGAACAGGATAGTCGGAAAGCCCGGTGATGAACTTCACGAGATGGCGAGTACCCGTCTCAAGGAAGAATGCCTTCTCCCGATCATAGGACTGGATCCCCGAAACATCCTTCATCTTCAGGCGCACGGTGCGGAGTCCGCCATCAAAGCTTTCCGGGATGAATGCGACATGCTCTCCGT
>JAGHSC010000114.1 GCA_018066065.1 Candidatus Cryptobacteroides faecihippi | reverse complement strand
ATGCATATGTAAATCAGACAATCGACTTCAAGATCGTCAAGATCAACCAGGAGTTCCGCAATGTAGTCGTCTCTCACAAGGCTCTCCTCGGGGCAGAGCAGGAGCAGAAGAGAAGCGAGCTAATCAGCAAGCTCGAGAAGGGTCAGATCCTCGAGGGTACTGTCAAGAGCATCACCAACTACGGTGTATTCGTTGACCTCGGCGGTGTTGACGGTCTCATCCACATCACAGACCTCTCATGGGGCCGCATCGACAACCCAGAGGAAGTCGTTGCCCTCGACCAGAAGATCAAGGTCGTTGTCAAGGAGTTAGATCCTCAGCAGAAGAGAATCGCTCTCGGTTACAAGCAGCTTACCCCACATCCTTGGGACAACCTCGACGCTGACCTCAAGGTTGGTGACACCATCAAGGGTAAGGTCGTCCTCATCGCTGACTACGGTGCTTTCGTAGAGATCGAGCCAGGTGTAGAGGGTCTCATCCACGTTTCCGAGATGTCATGGTCTCCTAGGCTCCACAGCGCACAGGAGTTCCTTAAGGTTGGTGAGGAAGTTGAAGCTCAGGTTCTTTCAATCGACCGCGAGAGCAGGAAGATGTCCCTCGGCCTCAAGCAGCTCACTCCTAACCCTTGGGAGAACATCCGCGACAAGTATCCTGTAGGCTCTACCCACAAGGCAGTTGTCCGCAACACCACCAACTTCGGTGTGTTCGCAGAGCCAGAGGATGGTGTTGAGGGTCTCATCCACATCAGCGATCTCTCATGGGAGAAGATCAAGCATCCTTCAGAGCTCGTAGCTCCTGGTGATGTCATCGACGTCGTCATCCTTGACTTCGACGAGGCTAACCACAAGCTCAGCCTTGGTCACAAGCAGCTCCCCCCTAACCCATGGGATGCAATCGAGGAGAAGTATCCTGCAGGTTCTACCGTTGAGGGTACAGTCGCTTCACTCACCGACAAGGGCGCAAACATCAAGCTCCAGGGCGAGGACGAAGGCTTCGCATTCAGCCGTGACCTCATCAAGGAGGATGGCAAGGCAGCTGTCGTAGGCGAGACTCTTGCATTCAAGGTGATCGAGCTCAGGAGAAGCACCCGCAGAATCCTTCTCTCACACGTCAGAACATATTCTGAGGCTAAGGCCGAGAAGGTAGCAGCTGAGGCTGACACCACCAAGAGGGCTGTCAAGAAGATCAACTCTAATCTTGAGAAGACCACCCTCGGTGACATCAGCGAGCTCGCAGCCCTCAAGGACAAGCTCGAGAAAGGTGAATAATACATGGATTTCACTTTGACGGTACTGGGCACGGCCTCGGCCAAGCCCACCGCCGCAAGATATCAGAGCGCTCAGGTACTTACCGTACATGGGCGCTCTTTCTTGATAGATTGCGGAGAAGGCGTGCAGACACGTCTTCAGACCTCCCGCATCTCACTGATGAAGATCGAATCCGTCTTCATCTCCCACATCCATGGGGACCATGTCTTCGGCATCTTCGGGTTGCTCTCCACGATGGGCATGCTTTCAAGGACCCAGCCCTTGAACATCTACGCTCCGGTGAGCTTCGGTCCGATTCTCCGATTCTTCATGTCCTACTACGGGGACGGGATTGCCTTCGATGTGATCCACAACCCTCTGAACATGAAGGAACCTACTGAGATTTATTCTACGAAATCGCTGTCAGTCAGTGCCTTCCCTCTGAATCACAAGATCGAGGCATTCGGTTTCCTCTTCAGGGAGAAGGAACCTCAGTTCAATGTGAAGAAGTGGAAGATCGATGAATATTCACTCACGCTGACGGAGATCGGGACAGTCAAGCGCGGTGAGGATGTCAGACGCGTCCTCCCGGACGGGACAGAGCAGGTCATCCCTGTCTCAGAGCTTGGCTACAAGCCTTTCAACCCTCGTTCCTATGCCTACTGCAGTGACACTGCGCCGTTCCCTGAAGAGGCATCCTGGGTCCATGGAGTGGATATTCTCTACCATGAGGCTACCTATCTTTCCTCTCTGGAGGACCAGGCCAAGGCTCGCTTCCATTCCACCACACTGCAGGCAGCTGCCTGTGCGCGCCAGGCGGAAGTGGGAAAGCTTGTCATCGGGCATTACTCCTCGAGGAACAAGGACCCGAAGCAGTATGAGGCTGAGTGCAGGAGCATATTCAGTGAGAGCTATGCTGCGGATGATGGTGATGTCTTTGATGTCCCTCTTGTAAAACTGGACTGAAAAGACTGGATTGCTGCGAAAGTTTCGCTATATTTACAATCAGACTTGACTGGACTGAAATGAAAAGGATCATCATAAGCTTAGTATCCATTGTCGCAGCAGTGCTTCTGTTCACTGCTCAGAGCACACCTATCGAGAGCTACATCAGGAAATGGGCGCCGGTCGCCGTCGCCGAGATGTACCGCAGCGGCGTTCCTGCCAGCATCACCCTTGCGCAGGGCATCCTCGAATCCCGCTACGGCCTTTCTCCGCTTGCGTCGAACGGCAACAACCATTTCGGCATCAAGTGCCACAAGGACTGGAAGGGAAAGACGATGGCCTATGACGATGATGAGAAGGGGGAGTGCTTCAGGGTCTATGATTCTGCCGATGAGTCATTCCATGACCATTCCGACTTCCTCCGCTACAGGGACCGCTACAAGTTCCTGTTCGAATTCGACACCAAGGACTACAAGGCATGGGCCTATGGCCTCAAGAAGGCCGGCTATGCTACTGATCCCAACTATCCTGTCAAGCTGATCAAGTACATCGAGGACTACCATCTCTACGAGTATGACTCCATGACTGTCAATGACTTCGCCTCCGCAGGAGAAGATGTGAAGGAGGCTGCTCCGGAAGAAGTCAAGACTCATGAGGAGGCAAAGCCTGAGAAGGCCAAGGTCAAGGAAGGTACCGTGGTCAAGTCCGAGTCGGCGGACCGCAAGTCCAGGAAGGCTGTCAGGGAGAAGAAGTCAAGGCATTCCGAGAAGTCTGCGAAGGAGAGAAAGCCAAAGGCCGGCAAGGATGGAAAGTCTGAAAGGTCGGAAGAGCCGGAAGTGACCATGACGATTCCTCAGTCACCTCTTTCCATCGAGGAACCGAAGAAGATCGACAAGAGTGGGCTGGAGGAATTCAAGTTCTCGCTTTCGAGGGAAACTTATTCACGCAACGGTGTCCCGTTCGTGCTTTCCGTCGAGGGAGAGACTTATTCAAGCATTGCCCAGTCGAACAATCTCTTCCTGGGCGAGATCCTGAAGTACAACGACCTTTCCGCCGAGAAGGAAATCCTTCCGGGGACGATTGTCTATCTTCAGGCGAAGAAGTCCCAGTGTGAGAAGGGACTTGAGAAATACATCGTAGGAGACGACTCCGAGACGCTGTGGAGCATCTGCCAGAGGTTCGGTGTCAAGATGTCCAGCATACAGAAGATGAATGGGTTCGAGGCCGGTTACCAGCCTAGGGAAGGCGACACCATCCTCCTCCGTGGAAAGAAAGTCAAGTGATGAAGACGATTATCAAGATAGCTGCCGGAGTTGTGCTGCTGGCTGCCATCGCCGGCGGCGTGGCCGGCTACAGATGGTACTCAGACAACCGGATGCCTAACTTCACGGCATCCGTGGACCTGTTTGTCCGTCCGGGAATGAGTGTGGATGAAATCCTGTCGCAGATTCCTGACAGCTGCGTTGCCAGGCCGCAGAGTGTTGCCAGGGTTGTTTCGAGGATGGATGCACAGGCTGTCAAGCCCGGTCATTATGTCGTTGAAAGGAACAAGCCGAGCATCTATCTTCCGCGCATGCTGAGGTCAGGCTGGCAGACACCGGTCAAGCTTGTCCTTTCCGGTACTATGCGCCAGAAGTCCGCCATTGCCCGCAAGATCGCGAATCAGATGATGCTGGATTCCGCTGAAGTGGTTTCCGCACTGAATGACAGGGAGCTGCTCTCTTCCTACGGATTCACTCCGGAGGATGTCTTTTCATTGATCATCCCTGACACCTACGAAGTCTACTGGACGGACCCGATGAAGGTTGTCCTGGACAGGCAGAAGGCTGCCTATGATGCATTCTGGACCGATGCCAACAAGGAAAAGGCTGCTGCACAGGGCCTTTCCTGCAAGGAAGTCTCCATCCTCGCCTCGATCGTCAAGGGAGAGTCCAATCACGAACCTGAATATCCATCGATTGCAGGTGTCTACCTCAACAGGCTCCATCAGGGCATGAGGCTTCAGGCTGACCCTACGGTTGCCTACTGTTTCGGCTACACTCTCAACCGGGTGCTCCTGAAGCATCTGGAGGTTGATTCGCCTTACAATACCTATCTCCATGAAGGTCTTCCTCCGGGACCTATCTGTGTGCCGGACAAGGCTTGCCTGAAGGCAGTCCTCAATCCTGACATGCATGGCTATCTCTATTTCTGTGCAAGTCCGGCCATGGATGGCACGCATAGATTCGCGGCTACTCTCTCGGAGCACAGCCGAAATGCCCGTGAGTTCCAGCGGGAGCTCAATGTAAGACAGGCAGCAAAGGCTGCTTCCAGGAATTGATACACCATCACCATGACAAAGCAGACAATCATCAGCAAGTTTCCGCAGTTCGACGAGGCTGGACAGGCCATCGTGGGAAAGGCCTATGAGATTGCTTCCAAGGCGTTGGAAGGGAAGGAAAGAAGCAACGGCCACCCGTTCATCGAGCATCCGCTCAATGTCGCTCTCATCGCTTCCGACGAAATCGGCCTCACTCCTGACTGCATCGCAGCCGTCTTCCTCCATGAGGCTACCAGGATGCATTCCGACCTGGACTTGAGGAGAGGTGAGATTGCCGGTCTGTCTCTCAGCGGATTCCCTGAGGATGTCTACACGATGGCCGATGGCCTGAACAAGATAGCCACCATCAAGCCGAAGGACACCCGTCTCGAGGCTGAGAACTACAAGAAGCTTATCGTCCAGTACTCCACGGACCCTCGAGTCACCGTGCTGAAGCTCGCTGACAGGCTTGAGGTCATGAGGAATCTGGACATGTTCCCGAAGAGCTCGAGGGAGAACAAGATCCTCGAGACCCTGATGCTCTACATCCCTCTTGCCCATCAGCTCGGCCTGTACAACCTCAAGAGCGAGATGGAGGACATCTACTTCCGCTTCGCCGAGCCTGAGCAGTACAGGGCAATCAAGAACAAGCTGAAGGCCACCGAGAAGGACAGGGTACGCCTTACGGAGGATTTCATCGAGCCTCTCAAGAAGAAGCTTTCGGACGAGGGAATCGAGTACAAGCTGAAGATCAGGACCAAGGCCGCCTATTCCATCTGGAAGAAGATGGTCAAGCAGAAGGTGACCTTCGAGGGGGTCTACGATGTCTTCGCGATCCGCTTCATAATCGACTGCGAGCCTGAGACCAAGGTTGAGAAGGACCTCTGCTGGAAGGTCTATTCCTATGTGACTGAGGAATATGAGCCCGACACGGCCCGCCTTCGCGATTGGGTGACCAATCCAAAGCCGAACGGCTACGAATCCCTCCACATCACGGTAAAGAACAAGTCCGGAGCTTCGATCGAGGTGCAGATCAGGACAAAGAGGATGGATGACGAGGCAGAGAATGGATCTGCTTCACACTGGTCCTACAAGGGTATCAAGCATGAGGAACAGCTTGACAGATGGCTGAAATCCGTCCGCTACGCCCTTGAACATCCGAATTCAGGTAACCCTGACGATCTGCCGCAGCCACCTTCCAGGGAAATCTTTGTGTTCACTCCTTCCGGAGAGCTGAGGATTCTCTCCGCCGGTGCATCGGTGCTTGATTTTGCATTCAACATCCACTCCGGCCTGGGCGTGAAGTGCACAGGCGGCAGGGTCAATGGCAAGGCTGTCTCTTTCAGGGAGAAGCTTCACACCGGAGACGTGATCGACATCATGACATCGAAGAGCCAGAGGCCGACATCCGACTGGCTCAACTACGTCGTCACATCAAAGGCCCGCAACAAGATCAAGCAGGAACTCAACGAAGAAGAGTACAAGAAAGCTGCCCAGGGCAAGGAGCTTCTTGGCCGCCGTCTGAAGAACTGGAAGCTTGAGCTTCCTGACGACATACTTGCCGAGTATCTCAAGAAGATCCATTACTCCACGATAAACTCCTTCTACGCAGCAATTTCGGATGAGATCATCGACGTCAATGATGTCAAGAACTACATCCAGGAACATGACAGCATCGTTGCGCAGGCACTTGAGGCCGCCAGGGCTTCCGATGCGGAGCGCCATGAGAACAAGGCCAAGGAGTGGGATGACCACCAGAGCGCCGATGACATCCTGGTCATCAATGCGCGGGATCTGAAGGGCCTTGACTACAAGATGGCCCAGTGCTGCCACCCGGTCTTCGGCGATGATGTCTTTGGATTCGTCACGAGAACCGAAGGTATCAAGATCCACAGGATATCCTGTCCGAATGCTGCCCGTCTCCTTGAAGCCTATCCTTACAGGATCCAGAAGGTCAAGTGGGCAGACAGCCCTGCCGGAGGATCATTCCAGTCCTCTCTCAAGATCATCACTGCGATGGAGTCATCCGTGATCGGACAGATCACGGAAGTGGTAAGCTCGTTCAGGGCTTCTCTCAGGGCATTCAATGTGAATGAGAATGACAGGAATGGCACCTATGAGATCTCGATGAAGATTTCCGTGCCTTCAAACATGGAACTTGACAAGGTGATTTCTCAGGTCAAGGTCCTGAAGCATGTGATAAAGGTGAGCCGAGTCTAGCTCTTCCAGACTTTCAGGTACTCCTGAAGGGCCCACATCTCATCCCTGTACTTTGCAGCCTGGCTGAAATCCAGTTCCGCTGCCGATCTTTCCATCCTTCGCTTGTCCTCAGCGATGGTCTTCTCGACCTGCTCCCTGCTCATGGCCCTGATGACAGGATCCTGAAGCACGGCTGCGAGGTCAGCCTTGACGTAGCCGTCGACAAAGGCTGTGTTCCCCTCCCTGTGGGAATCGTGCCCAAGACCGACTGATACAGTGCCTCTTCCGAGCTCGCTCGGATTCGGGATGTAGACCGGGTTGGAGACCGAATCCGGTGCGCTGACCCTGCCGCTTGGCCCATTCTTGACTCTTGGGTTGACGGGTTTCTGGGATTCGCCGTAAAGCTCGCTGGCAAGGATGTTCTGCTTGACCTTGACCTGGGTTGGGGTGATGCCGTGGATCTTGTTGTACTCCATCTGCTTCGTCCTCCTGCGGTTTGTCTCGCGGATGGTCTCCTCCATGGATTCCGTGATGTGGTCTGCGTACATGATCACAAGACCGTTGACGTTCCTGGCGGCGCGTCCGGCCGTCTGGGTGAGAGCCCTTCCGGAGCGGAGGAATCCTTCCTTGTCCGCATCGAGGATGGCCACGAGCGAGACTGTCGGGATGTCAAGGCCTTCGCGCAGGAGGTTGACACCGACCAGCACGTCGAACATTCCGTTCTTGAAGTCCTCGATGATCTCCACACGCTCCGAGGTGTCCACGTCGGAATGGATGTACCTGACCCTGATGCCGATCTTGTCGAGGTAGTCGTTCAACTCTTCCGCCATCCTCTTGGTCAGGGTGGTGACCAGAGTCCTCTCGTCACGCTCGGATCTCTTCCTGATCTCTTCGACCAGGTCGTCCACCTGGTTCTCCACAGGCCTGACCTCGATTGGTGGGTCCAGCAAGCCGGTTGGACGTACAACCTGCTCTATCACAAGACCTTCCGATTGCTCAAGCTCGTAGTCTGTCGGGGTCGCGCTGACGTAGACCTTCTGTCCGGTGATGGAATTGAACTCATCGAACGTCAGCGGCCTGTTGTCCGCGGCTGCAGGGAGCCTGAATCCGTATTCGACCAGGACTGACTTCCTGGAATGGTCTCCTCCGTACATCGCCCTGATCTGAGGGATCGTGACATGGCTCTCATCGATGAACGTGATGAAGTCGTCCGGGAAATAGTCGATCAGGCAGAATGGTCTCTGGCCCGGCTGCCTGCCGTCGAGATAGCGTGAGTAGTTCTCGATCCCGGGGCAGTAGCCCATCTCCTTTATCATCTCCAGATCGTTTTCGACCCTCTGGCGCAATCTCTTGGCTTCCAGTCCTTTCCCTACTTCCTCGAAGTAGTCCAGCTGACTCTTGAGGTCGTCCTGGATCATGCTGACGGCCTTTATGCTTCTCTCCCTTGTCGTCACGAAGTTCGTGGCAGGGAAGATGGGGACTTCCTCAAGGTCTTCGATGTGCGCACCGGTGACCGGGTCGATGAGAGAGAGAGAATCGACCTCGTCCCCGAAGAACTCTATCCTGACAGCTTCGTCGGCTCCGCCGAGGAAGACATCAACCGTGTCTCCGCGGACCCTGAACGTACCTCTCTTGAAATCGACCTCTGTCCTGCTGTAGTTTGCGTCCACGAGCATGTACAGCAGCCTTGTGAGGCTTCTCTGCTCGCCCTTCCTGACCAGGACGGACTGTGCGTGGAAGTCTTCAGGGTTGCCTATTCCGTAGAGGCAGGAGACACTGGAGACCACGATCACGTCCCTTCGTCCGGCCATCAGGGCAGAGGCTGCGCTGAGGCGGAGCTTGTCGATCTGGTCGTTGATGCTGAGGTCCTTCTCGATGTAGGTGTCTGTCGTGGGGAGGTAGGCCTCCGGCTGGTAGTAGTCGTAGTATGAGACGAAGTACTCCACGGCATTGGCAGGGAAGAAACTCTTGAATTCTCCGTAGAGCTGGGCGGCAAGGGTCTTGTTGTGGCTCAGGATCAGGGCCGGTCGCTGGAGCTTCTCGATGACATTCGCCATCGTGAAAGTCTTTCCTGAGCCCGTGACACCCAGCAGGGTGACGTCGCTGACACCTTGGCTTATGGCCTTGCAGAGTCCATCGATTGCCGAAGGCTGGTCCCCGGAAGGCTTGTAGGATGATTCCAGATGGAATTTCATTGATGCCTTACTTCTTGTTTTTCAGAATCTTGAGCTCGTAGTCTGCCTTGATCTTGTCGATGATTGCGCAGGTGAGCTGGAAGGCTCTGCCTTCCTTTGTGTAGTCGGCCGGAGCCACGAAGCTTGCCCTGCCCTGTCTCTCGAGCTTCTGGGCGTAGGACTTCTTCTTTGATGAAGACGGATCGTAGGTGGCGATCGCGTGTCCTCCGAACATCGTGACGATCTTCATGGAAGGGATGTCTGTCTCTCCGTCGCCGAAGTAGATCATCTGCTGGTAAGGGATCCTCTTCTTGTCCTCAGCGATGCTGGAATTGACCTTCTTGCTGTCGTTTGCGCTGAATATTCCCTTGCTGATCTTGAAGATGAACTGAGTCTTTGCGGTGTAGTCCACGGCGATTCCCGGCCACTGAGCCTCGCCTGACTCATCGTACATGAACGAGCATGCGAAGATGTGCTTGAACTCCTTGGCGATGGGGGAGCCTTCGATGATCTCCTTCAGGCCGGAGGAGTTGATGTAGTGCTCGACATGGACTCCGTGAGCCTCGCCGTAGCTGTTGACCAGGGAGAACCACTCCTTGACGCCGCGGAACAGCTCGATGTGCTTTCCGAACCTGCGGAAATCGCTCTTTCTCAGCTTGATGCCGTTGTTCCTCGCCTCGTCGAACATCATCTTCATGTAGGACAGCACATTGCTGGCGTCCTGGCCGATGGCAAGACCGTCGCTCATTGTCCAGAACTCCTTCGGCGTCTTGCCGACTGCCTGGATGAAACCGAATTCCTGCATGTTTCCCGGAGACAGCGTCCCGTCGAAATCATAGATGAGTGCTACGATGGGTTTCTTTCTCATTGCCTGATGTTTTTCTGTATGGTGCAAATATAACCTAAATCTTCCGTATCTTCGTGCAAGGTTCGCAGCTTCAATGCATTTAGAGAGTTAAAATTGCCTTTTATGAATATTCACACTCGACGCCTGGCACTTCTGTGCATCCTTGCTGCCGCATTCGCTGCAGCACTTGCGTCATCTCCTGCTGCGCATGCCCAGAAGCCCGGCAAGGGCCATGAACTTCGCCTGGGCGTCTCCGGATTCCCGATCGGACCTCTTCTCTGTGGAGGAAACGGCCTGATGAAGTATGATGCCTTTGATGTCATGCCGGTCTTTGGAGGCAGCTCTGTGGACCGCTACAATGACTACTATGGAGACCTGAAGTCCGCCGGGACATGGATGCTCCAGTACTCCTACAACTTCAATGACAGGAATGCCGTCGGTATGAATCTCGGATGCGATCTTCTCTTCGGCTCCCTGCATGACGGCTACACCGGGGAAAGGAAAGGAGGCTCGAAGGCCTATGGAATCCTTTTCTATCCGGAGTACCGAAGGACTTGGAACCCGATGAACAGGCTCAAGGCCTATTGCGCAATCTCCATCGGAATCGGACTGGGCAGCTATCATGACATGGATGGTTATCCTGAGCGGCGGTATGTCCGCTCGACCGGGACCTGGGAGTACAGCGACAGATGGTCGTACGTGCCTCTTTTTGAGTTCACTCCTCTCGGCCTCACCTACGGAGGTGACAACCTTTTCGGCTTTGCCCAGCTTTCAGTCGGAACCGTGGCTTTTGGAGGAAGGATAGGAATCGGCTATAAATTCTAGGAGGATCACCATGAAGAAAGCATTTGTGTTCTTGCTTGCGGCAGTCATCCTGGCTGCCTGCACTGTCCAGGAGGAAGAAAGGTCCTCACTGCAGTCCCGCCTCAGGAATGAGTCTCATGAGATCCACTACATGAGGATCTGTGTCCCGACAATGCTCTGTGACAGGCTTGTGCTTGTCAGTGACTACCTCAGGGCAACGGACGAAGAAAAGGACGATGAGCGCTTCTCCGGCCTGGACAAGGCCATCTACAAGGGAGACAATGAATCGTTCTCTTACTTCAATTCCATCAAGTTCAGCATTTCGGATGCGCCTCTGGACGTGAAGGGATCACGTTTTTCCGGAAAGGTCGAGTCCATTGGTGTCTACTCCAATCTGGATTTCGAGATGGAATGCACCGAGACCGGGAAGGAATGGGTCGTGACCTTGGACAAGTCCACCGTTGTCAATCTGAAGAAGAATGAGGACGGCGTTCTGGAGACCATGGCCGAGGGCGACTTTGTTTCCAATGATGGGTACGACATCCATTTCTGGACGTCGGTTCCATTCGTGTACGGGAATGATGGCAGGATCTGCGTAGGCGGAACCCTCATCCACACCGTGTCATCCGGGTCGACTGTCCTCAACAGATGCTGGGCGACCTTCCTGTCCGATGGCGCTATGGATTTCAAAGCAGCAAGCAAATGATGTCAGTTTCGAGATTCATGATGCCGCTGCTGGCATCCGTCCTCCTGGTGTCGAGCGCATTCTCTGCCCGTGGCCAGGAAAGTTCCCGCTTCGAGGTGAACGTTGGATATGGCTTTGCCCCTCTTTGGCAAGGCAACCGTGTCGTCACAGGCACCGGCAGCCATGGCACTCTCGCTTCGATCTATGCGCCGTATTCCGCTAAGATGCGTATCTGGGGAACGCCTGTCGTCGAGGTCTCGACCAGGGTCAGCTCAAGGTGGACAGCCTCCCTTATGTTCTCATATTCACACCTTGGAAGAGTGTCCACGACTCAGAAGGTCGAGCAGGATGGGATGCTGAGCGTCTCTTCAAGCTCTTCCGATGCGGGAGGGTCTGCCCTGGCAGTCATCCAGATGTGGAAGTACGAGTACATCCAGAAGCCTGCATTCAAGCTCTATTCGTCCGCAGGAGTGGGC
>JAGHSC010000001.1 GCA_018066065.1 Candidatus Cryptobacteroides faecihippi | reverse complement strand
CCATGAAGCTGATGATGAAGGCTGCCCAGGGTCTGGAGGTCACATTCCACAGGGCCTTCGACGAATGCTCTGACCCCTTCAGGGCTCTTGAGGAGATCATCGGACTTGGATGTAGCAGGCTTCTCACGGCAGGCCATGCCACCTACGCGAACGATGGGATGGAGATGCTCGGAAAGCTTCAGGTAGCCGCCTCAGGAAGGATAGTGATCCTGGCGGGGTCCGGAGCGCGCCCGCCAAACATCGGCAGGATCGAAGCCTGCACAGGAGTCAGGGAATTCCACTCCTCGTCGCACGGGACAGACGGAAGGACGTCCCGCGACGTGGTGGCCATGATGACCGGAAGGAAGATGCAGTAGGGTCTACCTGCTCTTGTCGTACAGATCCTTGATGTAGGTGTCGAACCAGGCGATTCGCTTGTCGAACCACTTTGCAGCATAGTCAACCTCAGCCTCCCATGAGCCAAGGACAATCTGCTCGACAGAGACCTGCCTTGAAAGAATATCCCAGCGCTTGAAGTTCTCCTTCTGGCTAAGCCTTACGTTCTCGACCTCGGCAGCGACTTCTTCCTTGACAGCGTTCAGGTTCCCCTTCATGTCCTGCCAGGCAAGATAGACCTGCTCGACGAAGTAAGGGTCCTTGAACTGCTGAGGGAAGTAGCGCCTCGTGATGTTCAGAGGCTTCTTCTCGAACTCTGGAGGAAGGCTAGTCCAGCCGCCTGGACCGGCGTAGGCATTGCCCAGAGTCCACTCGGCATCCCACGCAGGGTACATCTTGAGCTTCGCACCCTTGGTAGGAAGCACGTAGAAGTAGTTCGGGTCCTGGCATGACAGGAGTTCCATCACGAGATACCACCTGACGAAGCTCGGCACATCCATGTACTTGCGGTAGCCGTTCTCCGGATCCTTGAAGCCGGCACCGTTGAGAGTCGACTCCATGGTGTTCATGAAGTTCTTCATGTAGTAGTAGTTCTCGTCATGGTACTTGATGTCGCCGTCACCCGCACTTGGATATTTGAAGGTGTAATGCCTGCCGTAGAGGGTTGTCGTGAAATGGAACGGCTCCCATGAGTAGTAGTTGTCGTCCTCGATGATGAATCCGTCGTCCTCCATCTCGATCTTGTGGTTGGCCTTCTCGACCTGCTCGATGAGGAGGTAGGTGCCATTGTAGTTGCCGTTGAGGTAGAGATCCACATGGGTTCCCTCAGGGGTCCACTCGCATCCGGCGGCCTTTGAGAGGGCATTCATGTAGGTCGTCCTCATCAGGGACTTGTCGCAGTACTCTGCAAGGAGCACCCAGTCCCTGTTCTTGTGGTAGCCGCAGACCTTCTCTCCCTCGTCCAGCTTGAACCTGTAGGATTTCTTAGGGTAGCTGAGGAAGGTGGCATTCCCGCGTCCACGCGCCTTTCCGGGGGCGTCTATGCTGCCGAACTGAGGGCAGTTGGTGATCTTGATGGTGGCTGTCTGGTACTCGGTACGGCTGGTGATATCGTTCGGTGTCCTGATCGAAACCTTAGGGATCAGGTTGCCGGAACGGACATAGACCTTGTAGGTCCTGGACTGCTTGTCGGTGTGACCCTTGAGGACGAGGCTGCAATCACCACTGAAGTCAGCGGTTGTCTTGCCGGAGGAGATCAGGCCGCCATTGAGGAACACCTTGCTGAAGGTTCCCTCGAACGAAGGGATCAGGTTCACCAGCGAGGTGACTCCGGGGCAGTCGACGAAGATCTCATCATCCTTGATCACGGCAATGGCATCCTTGCCTCCAAGGATCTTGTTGTTCTCGGCCGAGAATCCGAAGGAAGTGATCTTGAGATCCATGGTTGGGATCACGTAGTCATCCGGGCCCTTGTCTTCCGGCTTGCAGCCGAAGACGACGAGCATCAGGAGGATTGATAAGAGGGTGTCAAGTCGTTTCATAACGGCAAAAATACGATTTTTATGATTACCTTTGAAAGATTAATGACCAAATGAAGGAAATACACATGAAATTCAGATTCATCTCGATGCTCGCTGCAGTTGCGATGGTTGCGGCATGCGGTCCTGAGGACAAGGGAGAGGACACAGGAAAGGACAACGGCAAGGAGGATAACAAGCCGACATCGACCGTCGACGTGGTAACTCCCGACCACTGGGCCCTGGTCGATGAGCTCGGACGCTCAATCCCCGATGACCTTCCGGGCAAGAAGGACGGCAAGACCGTTGCTATGTTCTACTGGACCTGGCACGAGAGTTCCCAGTGCGGGTACAACAACATCGTCAACATCACCGAGGTAATAAAGAATCATCCGGAGGCTCTCAACAGGGAGGCCACTGGAGCTGTGGATCCGGACTGGGGTCAGCCTCTCCAGCCTTGCTTCTGGGGAAAGCCTCTGTTCGACTACTACCGCACGACAGACCCATGGGTGCTCCGCAAGCATGCCGAAATGCTGGCCGATGCCGGAGTCGATGTCGTCTTCTTCGACTGCACCAACGGCACATTCATCTGGGAGAAATCGACCGATGCCCTCCTCAAGGCTTGGGGCCAGGCAAGGAAGGATGGAGTCAACACTCCAAGGATTGCCTTCCTGCTTCCTTTCGGTCCGAACAATGATTCGAAGACATCACTCAAGAATCTCTACGCAAAGATCTACAGGCCAGGTTCCTACAAGAGCCTCTGGTACCTGATCAACGGAAAGCCGGTCATCATGGCCTATCCGGACAACCTCGACGAGTCCAACGATGTCGAGAAGCAGATAAAGAACTTCTTCACCTTCCGTCCAGGCCAGCCGGACTATGTCAACGGCCCTGGCAGGGAGGATCAGTGGGGATGGCTCGAGGTCTACCCTCAGCACATCTTCGGCAAGTCCACTGAGCAGATGCCGGTCGGAGTGGCCCAGAATGCGACCAAGGAGAACGGAGGGCACTGCTACGCATTCAACGCCCCGGGCTCGTTCGGCCGCAGCTATACAGATGCCAACGGTCAGGATGAGTCCGAGATGGCCTATGTCAAGGGACTCAACTTCCAGGAGCAGTGGGACAGGGCTCTCAAGTACAGCCCGAAGGTCATCTGGATCACCGGCTGGAATGAGTGGATTGCAGGAAGGCAGCCGAACTGGCCTCCGGCAAACCCTTACAAGCCTTTCGCCTTCCCTGACGAGTATGATTCCGAGCGAAGCCGCGACATCGAGCCTACAGCAGAATGGGGCGACTACGGCGACATCTACTACTGCCAGCTCATCGAGAACGTCCGCAAGTACAAGGGAAGGTCCAAGGCTCCTTCCGCAACAGGCAAGAAGACCGTTGCCATCGGTTCGTTCGAAGGCTGGGAGGATGTAGGTCCGGACTTCAAGCACTATCCGAACAACACGACACATCGCTACCATCCTCGCCACGGAGGTGGAACCGAGACAAGTTCGTACAAGCTCATCAACAACACCGGACGAAACGACTTCGACGATGCCAGGGTGGCTAGGGATGACCAGAACATCTACTTCTACATCCACACGACAAAGGACATCACCGCAAGCACGGACAAGGCTTGGATGAGACTCTTCATCAACATCGACAGGGATGTCACCACCGGATGGAAGGGCTACGACTTCTGCCTCAACTACAAGAATCCTACAAGTGCGACCGCAGGAGTGGTCTCCAAGTGCACCGGAAGTGCATGGGAGTGGGCTGACGCCGGCGCATTTGAATATTCAGTCAAGGGATGCGAGATGGAGATCAAGGTCCCTCGTGCCCTGCTCGGAGCTACCGGAGCCCTCGACTTTGAATTCAAGTGGAGCGACAACATGCAGGAGGAAGGCAACATCCTTGACTTCTATGTCAACGGTGACTGTGCCCCTGGAGGACGCTTCAACTTCATCTACACCGCAGAATAGGCATGGCGTCACTCTGGGAGATATTCATGGTCTTCGCCAAGATCGGGGCCTTCACCATTGGTGGGGGCTATGCGATGATTCCTCTGATCAGGGATGAACTGGTCAGGAGAGGATGGATGACCGATGAGGAGCTCCCGGACATCATCGCACTGGCTCAGTCGGCACCGGGTGTGCTGGCCGTAAACATGTCCGTCTTCGCGGGCTACAGGCTCAGGGGCGTCAAGGGAAGCCTTGCAGCGACACTCGGGGCAATCCTTCCATCGTTCCTTATCATCCTGCTGATTGCAATGCTGTTCACCGGCTACCAGGACAATCCGATCGTTGTCAGGATCTTCAAGGGCATACGTCCTGTCGTGGTCTCCCTGATCGTCGTGCCGATGGTCAAGATGGCCAGGAAGAACAACGGTACATGGTGGTCATGGCTGATCACTTTCATCGCATTGTTCGGAGTTGCTTTCATCGGATTCTCTCCGCTCTACATCCTGCTGGTGCTCATCGTGCTGGGTCTCGCAGTCACCATATTCAACGAAAGGAGGGCCGGAAATGATTGACATCCAACTGTATGCGCAGCTCTTCGGAGTCTTCTTCGTCATCGGTCTCTTCACCTTCGGAGGAGGCTATGCGATGCTGTCCCTCATCCAGGCGCAGATCGTCACTGCCCATGGATGGCTGACGGAGAGCGCCTTCACCGACATCGTTGCGATCTCGCAGATGACGCCGGGACCGGTGGGCATCAACTGTGCAACCTACGTCGGCTACGAAGTCATCAGGGACACGGGTGCGAGCCACCTGGCCGGCATCATCGGCTCCATGACTGCGACTCTCGCAATCATGCTGCCATCCTTCCTGATCATCCTCGCGATCGTGCGGTTCTACACGAAGTTCAAGGGCAACAGCATCTTCGACGGAGTCATGAGCTGGATAAAGCCGGCTGTCGTCGGCATGATCGGGGCCGCAGCACTCGTTCTGATGTTCAACGTGAGCTGGAGCGGGACTCCCCTGCTCTCCTCCTTCGACATCAGCATCGTCAAGGACAATTTCGCGGACTGGATCAGCTGGATCCTTTTCGCCGCCGCCGTGGTGGCTTCACTGGCGTTCAAGGTCGGGCCGATCCCGATCATCCTCGCAGGTGGGCTGCTCGGCTTGATACTATA
>JAGHSC010000069.1 GCA_018066065.1 Candidatus Cryptobacteroides faecihippi | reverse complement strand
CTGTGCATCCCCTTGAACATCGGAAATGATCTGGCGACATCTGTACGGATCACCTTGAGCGGGCATCCGGTGTCCTATGCGCCATCATGCGTCACGATCCTCCTGAATCTATTGGCTATCCTCGACTGCAAGGTCTTGAAGACAGAATCCCTGCGGTCGGCGCGGATTCCGATGGCCATCGAGCAGAAAGGGATCTCCTTCAGCAGGAGGTTGAAATCCTCGGGGACGGTCTGGAGATCGGCGTCGATGTAGCCGACAAACTCCGACTCGGCATGGTCGAAGCCGGCCTTCAGGGCGGCGCTCAACCCCTCGTTCCTCGAGAATGAGATGTAGAAGAAGTGATCGTTGCGGCTGCAGACCCTTCTTATTCCTTCAAGACTTCCGTCGGTCGACCCATCGTCGACGAAGAGCACACAAGACTTGAGGAGACTCTTCGGGAGGAATTCCGAAAGAGTCTCTTCAAGCATCTGTATGTTGTCCACCTCATTGAAAACAGGCACAATGATGGTGAACCCGTAGTCTGAAGTCTTGTTCATGTCCTTGCAGGACAGGTGTTTCTATCTTGCCTTGAACCACTCGAGGTCCTCAGCCTGGAAGCCGTTGATGTAGGCGAGATGGCCATTGACCTCTGCTTCAGCCATGCGGACGTAGATGTTGGCGCTCTTCTCGAAGAGCTCGGCCGACCTTGACGCATCGCTGAGGAGAAGCAGCGACATGAGGATGTCTCCGGTCATGTCGTAGAGACGGCGGTAGAGGAAATCCTGCACATCCTGGCTCTCGAATGCCTTGACTGCAGCGACACCCTGCTCGAACTTCTCCACGAGGGTCTCGACGCGGGCCTTGAGTGGCTTGAGGCTGTCGATGACCTCTTCCTGGAGCATCTCCTTCATGATGTTGAGATAGGTGCCGTTGCTGATGTAGCGGCCTGCTGCAACCACCTGAAGCTGAGTTGTTCCCTCGTAGATGGAGAAGATGCGCGCGTCGCGGTAGAGACGCTGGCATTTGTACTCCATGATGAAGCCTGAACCGCCATGGACCGAAATGGCATCATAAGCGTTCTGGTTTGAATATTCAGAAGCCATACCCTTGGACATCGGGGTGAAGGCGTCGGCGAGTCGCGAGTAGCGCTTGAGTTCGGCCCTTTCCTCCGGAGTGAGCGGACGCTCGCGCTGGATGTCCTCGAGAGTCTTGTAGATGTCGACATAGCGGGATGTCTGGTAAAGGAGGCTGCGGCTTGCGTCGAGCTTTGCCTTCATCCTTGCGAGCATGTCGTAGACAGGCGGCATGTCGATGATCTTGGTGTTGAACTGGGCACGTTCCTTTGCGTAGGCAAGTGCCTCGTTGTAAGCCTCCTGGCTAAGTCCGGCAGACTGAGCGGCAATGCCCAGGCGGGCGCCGTTCATCAGGGCCATGACGTACTTGATGAGGCCCAGGCGGGTGCTTCCGCAGAGTTCAGCCTTGGCGTTCTTGTAGGTGAGCTCGCAGGTCGGTGAGCCATGGATTCCGAGCTTGTGCTCGATGTGGCGCACGTCGACCCCTCCGTTCCTCTTGTCGTAGATGAACATTGAAAGTCCGCGTCCGTCATGGGTTCCTTCCTCGGAGCGTGCAAGCACGAGGTGGATGTCCGAGTCACCGTTGGTGATGAATCTCTTCACACCGTTGAGTCTCCAGCAGTTCTCCTTCTCGTCGAAGGTTGCCTTGAGCATGACTCTCTGGAGGTCGGATCCGGCATCCGGCTCGGTAAGGTCCATGGACATGGACTCACCTGCGCAGACCCTTGGGATGTACTTCTGGCGCTGCTCCTCGTCACCGAACTCGTAGAGAGTGTCGATGCAGCTCTGGAGCGACCAGATGTTCTGGAAGCCGGAATCAGCTGCCGAGATGATCTCGGAAAGCATGGAGAAAACGGTGATAGGGAAATTGAGTCCACCGTAGCGGCGAGGCATCTCGACTCCATTGAGTCCTGCCTTGTTGATCGCCTCGATGTTCTCGAAGGTCTTGCTGGCATAGATCATCCTGCCATTCTCGAGATGCGGACCCTCAAGGTCGACGCTCTCGGAGTTCGGAGCGATGATGTTGGCTGCGATGTCTCCTGCGATCTCGAGCACCTTGTCGTAGTTCTGAAGGGCATCTTCAAGGTCGACTGGTGCATCCTCGTACTTCTCCTTGTCGGTGTAGCCGCGCTCCTTGAGCTCGACGATCCTTTCCATGAGAGGATGATGCAGGTGGAATTCAAGTTCCGGATGGTCGCTATAGTAGTTTGCCATATTCTTTACTTGTTGTTTTGCTTGTAGTACTTGATGAGTTTTGGAACCACTTCCTCGACTGAACCCACGATGACATAGTCAGCGATCTTGTTGATCGGAGCGTCAGGATCGGTGTTGATGGAAATGATGATGCCGGAGTCCTGCATTCCGGCGATGTGCTGGATCTGTCCGGAGATTCCGCAGGCGATGTAGACCTTCGGATGGACGGTGAGACCGGTCTGACCAATCTGGCGGTCATGGTCGATCCAGCCGGCATCGACAGCGGCGCGTGATGCGCCGACCTCTCCGTGAAGTTCCTTGGCAAGCTTGAAGAGAAGGTCGAAGTTCTCCTTCGATCCCACTCCGTAGCCACCGGCGACGATGATCGGAGCGCCCTTGAGGTTATGCCTGGCGACCTCGATGTGGCGGTCGATGACCTTGACGACATAGTCTGTGTCAGGGACATACTTGGCGACCTCCGGGTAGACGACCTCGCCCTTGTAGTTCTCGTCGACGACCTCGCGCTTCATGACACCCTCGCGGACGGTAGCCATCTGAGGACGGTGCTCTGGGTTGACGATGGTTGCAACGATGTTTCCTCCGAAAGCCGGGCGGATCTGGTAGAGAAGGTTGTCGTAGTGGACACCGTTCTTCTTGTCGTCATAGTCTCCGATCTCGAGCTGTGTGCAGTCGGCGGTCAGTCCGCTGGTGAGGGATGATGACACGCGTGGACCGAGGTCGCGGCCGATGACGGTCGCACCCATCAGGCAGATCTGAGGGTTCTCCTCCTTGAAGAGGTTGACGAGGATGTCGGTGTGAGGAGCGGAGGTGTAAGGGAAAAGTCCTTCGCCGTCAAAGACGAAGAGCTTGTCGACTCCGTACGGAAGTATCTGATTCTCAACGGCGCCCTTGATTCCGGTGCCGGCGACGACAGCATGGAGCTGTACACCAAGTTCAGTTGCAAGCTTACGGCCTTTTGTAAGCAGTTCCTGAGACACCTCGGCGACCTTGGTGCCTTCGATTTCGCAATAGACAAATACGTTGTTCATTTTCTGATGACTTGGTTTTTATCCGATGATCTTCTCGTTCAACAATTCCTTCACAAGAGCCTCCACATCGGCATCCGATGAGGTGAGAGTCTTGCTTTCCTTAGCCTGGAAGACGATGTTCTGGACGGCCTTGACCTTGGTAGGGGAACCGGCGAGACCGCACTGCTGAGGGTCTCCGTCGACATCGGCGACACTCCACTGGTTGAGGGTAAGGTAAGGGCGCTCCTCGTAGAGTGCGGCATACTTGTCATCCGCAGGTCGCTCGAGAGGGCAGGTTGCCCTCTTGTACTTCATCGTAAGCCTTGCATTGGCAGGACGGCACGGGGCAGCGCTGCCATTGACGGTGATGACGCATGGGAGAGGTGCGACGACTGTCTCGACACCTCCGTCGATGTGTCTGCGGACCGTAACCTTTCCATCCTTGCAGTCAAGGATTTCCTCGGCATAGGTGATCTGGTTGAGGCCGAGCTTCTGGGCAACCTGTGGGCCGACCTGTGCAGTGTCACCATCGATGGCCTGGCGGCCTCCGATGACGATGTCGACATCTCCGATCTTCTTGATCGCGGTTGCAAGTGCATATGAAGTGGCCAGGGTGTCTGCTCCGGCAAAGAGGCGGTCTGTCAGAAGCCAGCCGGTGTCGGCGCCACGGTAGAGGCCTTCACGTATGATCTGGCCTGCGCGTGGAGGGCCCATGGTGAGCACACCTACAGATGAGCCGGGATTCTGTTCCTTGAGACGTATCGCCTGCTCGAGAGCATTCATGTCCTCTGGATTGAAGATGGCAGGAAGGGCTGCACGGTTGACGGTTCCTTCAGCCGTCATGGCATCCTTGCCCACATTTCTCGTGTCAGGTACCTGCTTCGCAAGTACAACGATTTTCAAACTCATAATCTTGATTTCTAGTTGTTTTGACGGACCCGCAAAAGGATCTCGTTCACGAAACGCAAATTTACAGATTCTTTTTCATTATTCAAGCAGAGGCCGCTGGAGGGCGGTTCCGTAGACCACAGCATCAGCTGTTTGGCCACAAATGCAATGTCTTTTCACCACGTTGGATGCACGTTGGCGGAACGGTGGATTTATTGTGGAAAAATTTGGAAAAAAGTGGAAGCAAATGGAAAAATAATTCATATCTTTGTAACCAGCGTGAAAGGCATAAGGAAAAAACTATGATTACATTCATTGGCGAATACTCGGCTAAGGTGGATGACAAAGGGAGAATTGTGTTCCCTTCGTCGTTCAAGTCGTTGATGCCCGCCGATGGTGACATGAGGTTCGTCGTGAAGAAGAACATCTTCGAAGACTGCCTCGAGATGTTCACCTTCGAGGAGTGGGAGCGCCAGTCTGAAGAAATCAAGTCGACATTGAATCCATTCAATCGTGCCCACGCCGCTTTTTGGAGGAAGTACACCCGTGACCGCGCAATCGTCGAGCCAGACTCGAAGCTCGGCCGCCTGTCGATCCCAAAGAGCCTTCTGGAATCCATTGGTGTAACCAAAGAGGTAGTCTTTTCGGGCAACGATTACAAGATCGAGATCTGGGCGAAGGAAAGCTTCGAGGCCAGTGCAATCTCGAATGAGGAATTCTTGAACATCGCCGGACAGCTGTCTCAACAGAGATAGGAGGGCGAGGAATGTCAGAATACCATACACCGGTCCTTCTGGACGAGAGCATTTCCGCTCTCGTCACAAACCCATCAGGAATCTACGCCGACGTCACATTCGGAGGCGGTGGCCACACCGCCGAAATCCTTTCACGCCTTAATGATGACGGTCATGTCATCGCCTTCGATCGTGACAGCGACGCAATAGAGAACAGGATAGACGACCCGAGGCTCATCCTCGTGAGGTCGGATTTCCGCTTCATCCACAACCACATCCTCAACCTCGCACATGAATATTCAGAGACAGACAAGGCCCTGGGCAGGAAGCTGCAGGCTGGTCTGGACGGGGTTCTTGCCGACCTGGGCGTCTCATCGCACCAGTTCGACACTGCCGACAGGGGTTTCTCCTTCAGGTATGATGCCCCGCTGGACATGAGGATGAACCGCGAGGGAGGGATCACCGCCGCAGACGTGGTCATGAACTACCCGCAGGAAGACCTGGAGAGGATCCTCCGCATCTACGGAGAGGTGGAGAATTCGCGCAGGATCGCGCAGCTGATCGTCAGCGCAAGGGACAAAGGCCCGGTGACGACGACCGGACAGTTGGACGCCGCCATGGCGCCGGCACTTCCGAAGTTCGCGGAGCATAAGTTCCTGGCAAAGGTCTACCAGGCTCTCAGGATCGAGGTCAACCACGAGATGCGTTCCCTTGAGAAGTTCCTCGAAGGGGCCGTTGACGCGCTCCACGAGGACGGAAGGCTTGTGGTGATCACCTATCATTCCCTTGAGGACAGGATGGTCAAGAACTTCATCAAGGCAGGCAACGCCGAGGGGAAGGAGGAGAAGGATGTGTTCGGTGTGGTCTCGGCTCCGCTGAAGGCTGTGAACAGGAAGCCTGTCCTGCCTCAGGAAAGTGAGATTGCTTCCAACACCAGGGCAAGGAGCGCGAAGCTCAGGGTGGCGGAGAAGAAAAGTGTGAGATAGAAGATGACGGAGGAGAACAAGATGAAGAAGTGGAAGATAGCAGACATGGGAAGGTGGCTGAAGAATGCCTTCATGGCCACGATAAAGGGGGAACTGCTGCTCAGGATGAGGGTAGGCAACTATTTCATCCACATCATCTACACGTTCTTCCTGTTCTGGATCAGCATCTACCTTAGCCTGAAGATCGAGAAGACGATGACTCGGGTCGAGGAAAACAGGAAGATCCTTGAGGATGTCGAGATCTACCATGCGCAGAAGACGGTTGAGCTTGCAAGGCTCGGCCGCATGAGCACGATACAGAGAATGCTGGAAGCCGACGGGTCCGAGCTCGGGATCCCGGAGAAGCCGGCAGAGAGGATAAGGCAATAAAGTTACTGGAAAGATGGCAAGGACATCGGAAAATTCTGACAGGAAGGAGAGGGACAGGATTGGAATTATCCTGTACATCCTCTATGTCCTGTTCCTCGTACTCGCCGTCGTGATGGTGGTGAGGATCATCCAGATCCAGTGGACCTGGAAGCTGGACGACGAGATCGTCTCCTACTTCAAGCCATCCAGGGCCAAGAGCATCATCGAGCCAAAGCGAGGCGCCATCATCGGATGCGACGGGAAGATCCTTGCCCTTTCGACCCCTATGTACCAGCTCTACATGGACTGCACCGTCAGGAAAGATTACTTCGCCACCAAGAAGGATGGGAAGAGGATGGAGAAGGAGTGGCTCGGGAAGGCACAGGAGTTCAGCCAGGCTCTGGCCGAGGAGATCGGCGGGGATGCAAGGGACTACTTCTCAAAGATCGAGGAAGGAAGGAAGAGCGGCAACAGATACCTCAAGCTCGGCGGTCTTATCGACAGGGAATCCCTGCTCAACCTGCAGAAGAAGCCTCTGATGGACGAGGGGCGCTACAGGAGCGGGATCATCGCCGAGAGGAAGGACACCCGACAGTACCCTTACGGAACGCTTGCAAGGCGTACGATCGGCTACGTCAAGGACAACAGCAACTCGAACGGCAACAACCACATCGGCCTCGAGGGAAAGTATGACTACATACTTCACGGCAAGGAAGGAAGGGTCTGGCTCAGGATGACCGACAACAAGGAAAGGATCCAGGACTACGACAGCACATTCGTCAAGCCGGAGGATGGAATGGACGTCAGGACAACAATCGACATCACGATACAGGACATCGCGGACAAGGCCGTCAGGAAGCAGTTCATGGAGTCCAACAAGATCGACATGGCATGTGCGGTCGTCATGGAGACCGCCACAGGTGCGATCAGGGCAATGGTGAACCTTGTCAGGGATCCTGTGGACTCAAGCATCAACGAGACCTACAACATGGCGATCGGCCTCAACAGCGAGCCTGGATCAGTCTTCAAGGCGACGACATTGATGACCGCCCTCGAGGACGGAATCATCCACTCGCTCGACGAGACGATCCCGACGAACAACGGCTACATACCGGGATACCCGAGGGACGACCACATCGGACCGGACAAGGAGATCTCCTACCTCCGCGGTTTCGAGAAGTCATCGAACTACGTCTTCCGCTACATCGCCGTCAACAACTACAAGGACAATCCGAAGAAGCTGATCGACAAGCTCTACATGTACAAGCTCGGACAGGCATTCGACTTCGACCTTGAGGGATTCCAGGAGCCGCAGCTTCCGTCCCCTGACAGCAGGACCTGGAGCCCGACGGACCTCGGTTCCGTGGCGATGGGATATTCAGTCAAGGAGACGCCTCTCCACATCCTGACCTTCTACAACGCAATCGCGAACAAGGGAAAGATGATGAAGCCGTACCTTGTCGAGAGCATAGAGAGGAATGGATCGGTCAAGCAGAAGCTCGGTCCCAGTGTGCTGAATGCATCGATCTGCTCGAGGGCAACAGCCGACACACTGCTGAGGGCGATGCTCGGTGTGACCTCGGACGGTACGGCCCACAGGCTCAAGGGCGCCAAGCTCAGAGTCGCCGGAAAGACCGGAACAGCGCACCAGGTGCTCTCAAAGGAGGACACCGACAGACATGGCTCGAGGAGTCCATACGTCACCGGCGACGGAAGGGTGCATGACCTTGGAACATTCGTGGGATTCTTCCCTGCAGAAGCTCCGAAGTACAGTGCGATCATCTGCATGAAGTCCAGCCTCGTCGACGAGAGGGTGGGATTGAACGGAGGAAGGTATCCGGCAAGTGCGATGAGGGAGATTGTGGACAACATCTACGCCCTTGACCCGGAATGGGGCGAGGAGATTGTCCCGGGCGGGCTGGTACCGGTCATGAAGCTCGACAGGGAGATCCCGGACCAGAAGGGCGAAGAGAGCCCGGTTGTCCCGGATGTTACGGGACTCGGACTGATGGACGCCATGTACATGATAGAGAACAGCGGCCTGAAG
>JAGHSC010000074.1 GCA_018066065.1 Candidatus Cryptobacteroides faecihippi | reverse complement strand
GAGCCGACGGCAACCCGAACACCCACGCATTCATCGTGTCCCCTGAGATTGCAGTGGCAACGGCATTCGGCTCGCTGCTCGGATTCGACCCTTCAAGCGACAGCATCGGAAGCTTCAGGTTCGCAGTCCCTTCCGGAGACGAACTCCCTGCAAGCGGATTCGTACCGTCGACCGACGGATTCATCGCACCTGCGGCAGGCAGCCCGGCACCTGTGATCAAGGCCGGAAGCGAACGCCTGCAGATCCTCTCACCGTTCCCGGCATGGGACGGAAAGGATTTCAGCGGACTTCACCTCCTCATCAAGACAAAGGGCAAGTGCACCACAGACCACATCTCGATGGCAGGCCCTTGGCTCAGGTTCAGAGGCCATCTCCAGAACATTTCCGAGAATATGCTCATGGGGGCGGTGAATGCCTTCAATGGAAAGACATCGGCCGTCAGGAACCTCATCTCCGGCGAAGAGATCTCAGTGGCAGCATCGGCAAGGATCTACAAGGAGCAGGCCTGCGGAAGCATCGTGGTCGCCGAGGACAACTACGGCGAGGGCTCGTCCCGCGAGCATGCAGCAATGGAGCCCAGGTACCTGGGAGTCAAGGCCATCCTCGCCAAGAGCTTCGCGCGCATCCATGAGACCAACCTCAAGAAGCAGGGCGTCCTGGCACTGACATTCGCCTGCCCTGAGGACTACGGCAAGGTCATGGAGGACGACATCATCGAGGTAAGGTGCGCAGGCATCACTCCTGGCGCCGACATCGAGGTCGTGCTCACCCACAGCGACGGAACGATCGACACCATCATGGCACACCACACCTACAACGAGCAGCAGATCAAGTGGTTCAAGGCAGGATCGGCACTCAACAGCCTCAAGGCGGAACAATAAGAAACGAACATAGACAAATGGCAAAGATAGAAATCATCAACGGGACGATGTCTGTCCCTTCAAACCCGACGATCCCTTTCATCAAGGGAGACGGCGTCGGACCAGAGGTAACCCTCGCAACGCAGAAGATCCTTGACTGCGCGATAGCCAAGGCATACAGCGGAGAAAGAAAGATCGAATGGATGGAAGTCCCGGCAGGAGGTTCCGCCTTCGAGAAGTACGGCACCTACCTTCCAGACGAGACGATGGAGGCCTTCAAGGAGTACCACATCGGCATCAAGGGTCCACTCATGACCCCGGTGGGAGGCGGCATCCGCTCCCTCAACGTAGCACTCAGGCAGGGCCTGGACCTCTACGTCTGCCTGCGTCCGGTAAGGTGGTTCAAGGGAGTCGTCTCCCCGGTCAAGCATCCTGAGAATGTGGACATGGTGATCTTCCGCGAGAACACCGAAGACATCTACGCCGGCATCGAATGGGAGCAGGGTACCCCTGAGGCACAGAAGTTCTACGCCTTCCTGCGCGACGAGATGGGCGTGACCAAGGTCAGGTTCCCCGAGACCTCGTCATTCGGAGTCAAGCCAGTGTCGATCGAAGGCAGCGAGAGGCTCATCCGCTCCGCCATCCAGTACGCACTGGACCACAACCGCCCATCAGTGACCCTCGTCCACAAGGGAAACATCATGAAGTTCACCGAAGGCGGCTTCAAGAAGTGGGGTTACGAACTGGCACAGAGGGAGTTCCCTGAGGCACTCGCCTCCGGAAGGCTGACCATCAAGGACTGCATCTGCGACGCCTTCCTCCAGAACGCACTCCTCAAGCCTGAGGAATATTCAGTCATCGCGACCCTCAACCTCAACGGAGACTATGTGTCCGACATGCTCGCGGCGCAGGTCGGAGGAATCGGAATCGCTCCGGGCGCGAACATCAACTACAGCACCGGCAACGCCATCTTCGAGGCCACCCACGGCATCGCTCCGGACATCGCCGGAAAGGACGTCGTCAACCCTTGCTCCAACCTTCTCTCTGCAGTCATGCTCCTCGAGCACATCGGCTGGAACGAGGCAGGGGCCCTTGTCGAGGCCGCACTTGAGAAATCCTTCTCCGAGGGCTACGCAACCGCAGACCTCGCCAGGTTCATGCCGGAAGGCAAGCCAATGAAGACCAGCGAATTCACCGAACACATCATCAACATCATCAGCGCACAGGCATGAAACACGAATACATGATCTACAAGCTTTCAGACGAGATGAAAGCCTGCACAAAGATTGACACCGAACTCTTCAAGAAACTCGATGTAAAGAGAGGACTTCGAAACGAGGACGGCACAGGTGTGCTTGCCGGACTGACGAACATCGGTGATGTCGTCGGCTACGGCAGGGACGCAGAAGGCAAGCTCATCCCGACCGAGGGCCGCCTGTACTACCGTGGCTACGAGATCCAGGACCTGGCTGACGCCATCCTCAAGGAAAAGAGGTTCGGCTTCGAGGAAGTCGCCTACCTCCTTCTCTCCGGAAGGCTTCCGGACAAGGAGGAGCTCCAGTCCTTCAAGGAAATCATCTGCAAGAACATGCCTCTGGAGCACAAGACCGTCATGCACATCATCGACCTCGAGGGAAACGACATCATGAACATCCTCGCCAGGAGCGTCCTCGAGTTCTACACATTCGACGACAACCCGGACGACACCTCCAGAGAGAATCTCATGAGGCAGAGCATCGAGCTGACCTCGAAGTTCCCGACGACCATAGCCTACGCCTACAACATGTTCAGGCACAACGAGCATGGCAGGACCCTGCACCTCAGGCACCCTCAGGAGAACCTTTCCATCGCAGAGAACTTCCTCTTCATGCTCAAGGGAAATGAATATACCCCTCTCGAGGCACGCACCCTCGACCTGATGATGATGATCCATGCAGAGCATGGTGGAGGTAACAACTCCACATTCACCGTCAGGGTCACCTCATCCACCGGAACGGACACCTATTCATCCATAGCTGCCGGAATCGGCTCCCTCAAGGGTCCGAAGCACGGAGGCGCCAACATCATGGTCAAGGCCATGATCGACCACCTCAAGCAGTACATCAAGGACTGGAACGACGAGGAAGAGATTGCAGCCTACCTGACAAAGATCCTGAACAAGAAGGCCTACAACAAGACCGGCCTCATCTACGGAATCGGACATGCCGTCTACACTCTCTCCGATCCAAGGGCAGTGCTCCTGAAGAAGATGGCAGCAGCACTTGCCGAGGAGAAGGGAAGAATGGAAGAGTACGAGTTCCTCCAGAGAATCGAGCGCGTTGCGATCGAGACCGTCTACAAGGTGAAGGGCAAGGGCAAGACGCTCTGCGCCAACGTCGACTTCTACTCCGGCTTCGTCTACGACATGATCGGCATCCCTCAGGAGATCTCCACCCCGCTCTTTGCCATGGCAAGGATCGTGGGATGGTGTGCCCACAGGAACGAGGAGCTCAACTTCGAGGGCAGAAGGATCATCCGCCCTGCCTACAAGTGCGCAACGGAACAGAAGACCTACGTGCCCATTGCGGACAGGTAGGTCTTCCGTCAGACTTCTGGAAAAAGAATTTCCTACTTGAAGATCAGGAAGCAGCTTCTGGCCGGATCAAGTTCCAGCGTCAGGAGCGTGCGGTCCTGCTGTACGGACAGGGACGCAGGGGTCACTTCTCCGGTGTGAGGGTTGAAGAGCTTGCCCTTCCCCTTCACGCCAAGCAGGCTGATGGTGCACTTGCTTGTCTTACTTCCAAGATTTCCGAAATAGTAGACATCGTGCCCGCCGACAATCTTGTGGAGATAGTTGAAGGTGCTTCCGTCCGACTCCATGAGTACATCGGCAACTGGACCCATCGGTGCGAGAGCCTTCTCAATCGATTCAGCATCAGGAGTTTCCACAAACACAGCCAATCCGTCTGCGACCATCGCGGAGGCAATGGCAGCGACTTCGGCCCCGTCGGCCTCCGATTCAGGCGATGCCTGAGGCATCACGGATGTGAACACCACCGGCGCTCCATTTTCGGCTGCAGCCTTGATCATCTTCATGCTCTCGAGGTCGATCACCCTGACACCCGGAAGGATGACAGCCTTGTAGTCTCCAGGGAAGAGCTCGCAGAACCTTTCCGGATGGAGGTAGGTGAAATCACGGCTGAGAGTGTCCGTGAGGATCATGGAGACCTTGTCATAGTCAGTTCCTTCCACCTTGACACCTCCTGCGTACCAGCCAAGCTCTCCGTCAAGATGATGACCGGCATACTGAGTCTGTACAGGGTACAGGACAGCAATGTCAGCCACATGCTTTCCAGGGCGGGCGAGGATGTACCTGAGTCTGGAAAGGAACTTGTTGAAGTCCGGAAGTCCGTCACGGTAGATAGGATTCCTGACCGAAAGCTCTGGAAGGAATGTCACGTTGCTGTCGTCATACCATGCGGCATGAGGGATCAGGTCGGTGATGCCCTTTGTGTACTGGTCGATCGCTATCCCGTACATGGTGTCGAACGAGATGTTGCCCATGGCTCCATAAGTCTCGGACATCACGACATCGTGTCCCCAGTTCTCCGCAGAGGATGAGATCACCTTGTAGAAGTGCTCGGCAGGCCTGTCGCCGCCGATCTTGTCGATGCCAGGCATGCCCATGAACTTGCCGCAGAGCATAAGGTCTCCGGAGACGCTGGAAGTGTTCAGGATCTCTTCCTGGTCCTGATGGCCGGTCGAGACGATGCCGTGCTCCCTGCTCCAGTCGGAGATGGTCTTCATGAAGCCTTCTGAATAAAGCCTTGAGCGGAGCCCGAACATCCTGCATCGTGCCTGGACAGTTCCCTCACCGAGGTCGTACCAGAGCATAGGATAGAGTGTGTCCGGCTCGACACCGTAGATCGACTTGAACTTATCGTTGAAATCATCCGTCCAGACCCTTCCGTCGCATCTGTACATGGTCGGCTCGTCGAAGAATGTCGTCGTGATGGTCGTTCCGAAGGCATCGCCGAATTCCTGGAAGTACTTTCCATGGGTGTCCTCGACGAAGAGCTTCACTGCCTCTGGGTCGAGATAATCCACGTTAGGGTCACCGTCGACCTTGCAGCGGAATGCCATGACGGTCCACTTGCCGTCCTCACCAGGAGACCAGCGAAGGATGCCGTCCTTAAGGAAAGGCTTGAGATCCAGGACCTTCCCGCATTCCTTGCAGACAGCGGTCAGCGCCATGAGCTTTCCTTCGGCGCCGCTGAAGTCAAGCACGGTCTCTCCCTTGGCGAAGCACTCGTACTCTTCCTTGTCAAGACGCTTGAGAGTGCTTCCCGGATGGGCATTCATGAACCTTGGAACATCATTGCCGTTGATTGCGCCCATGCTGCCGCTTGGGAAACCATATTCATCATAGAGGGACATCCTGCCGCCGTATGAACGGACAGCATCGATGGCAGCACCGTACAGTGCCATGTACTCGTCGCCGAGGTACTCCGGCTGGAACTTCTTTCCGAAAGGCAGGATCGCGCATCCGCCGTAGCCGTCCTCCTCGATCATCCTCCTGACCTGTTCCCTGACTCCGTCTTCAGTCACGGTCGTGTTGTTCCAGAACCACAGGGGCACTGGGCGCCAGCAGATGTCCGGCGACTGGAATTCCTTTGCCTTGAATGTTGCTTTCCCGGCCTGGCCGCATGAGACCATGAGCACTGCGAGGGAAATCGCGGCAAGATTTCTGAGATGATTCATGATGATGAAAATCTTTGATTTCTATCTGATACTGTGATCTTTCCTGACAGGAAGGCCGCTCCATGCACGCTGAGACGACCACATGGCAGCAGGTGCCGACCAGAATGGGTCTTCGGCAGGAAGGCCCAGAGGCAGGAAGACGAAGGTGCAGAGGTAGGCACTTCCCGTGGACACATATGCATCGGCGATGGTAGGCTGGTGACCGCAGAAGCCGAGCGTGATCCATCCGTTCTCATCGAATGTCCCAGGGGCCATTTCCCTGTTGATCACTGCTGTCAGGGCACATCTTACCTGTGCCGGTTCGATGTACAGAGGCAGCTTCCTGAGAAGGGAGACTTCCGCAAGGGCCTGGAAGGCACCGAAACGGTAGCCCATCGAGCGGCCGAGCACTGGATAGGATCCTTCCGGAGAAATGAGCCTTTCCTGAATATCCGCAAGCCTGATGATCCTTGGAAGCTCCACTTCGTAGAATTCCCCGAATGGCTTCCCATGGCGCTTCAGCACCTCGCTGACATCGAGAAGCATCGGCTGGATGACATAGCTGTTGTAGTAGTCCATGTGGAAGGCAGGTCCGTCACCGTACCATCCATCTCCCTTGTACCACTGCGCATGCTTCGTGAAGGCTTCCTTGACCGGCTCCTCGTCGTACTCTCCAGTGAACTCGAGAAGGGCGGCCTCGACCATCGCCGAGAACATCAGCCAGTTGCACTGAGGGGCGGTGATCTTTCTTGATGACTTCAGGGAAGCAATGACTCTTTCCTGGGTCTGTCTGTCCAGGGCCGGCCAGATCACGTCCTTAGAGCGGATCAGACCATGGGCGAAGAAGGCTGCATCGACAAGAGGCTGTCCGCCGGGGCCGTCGAATGTCAGGCAGTCTGGTGAGGATGGGTCGACTGCATTGGCGATCGACTTCGCAACAAGGTCTATGAAGCGAGCCCTGACCTTGCCCTCAGGAGTTTCGTCAGCACCGAGGTTCAGCCATGGAGCGATTCCGCAGAAGGCTCTGCCAAGAGCCTCCAGATGCGTCACATCCTTCCTGGAATTGCCGTTGTTGAGTCCGTCCCAGGTCTCCACAGGCATGTTCTTGCGAAGAGTGCCCTCGCTGAGGTTGACGAAGAGAGGCTCGACGATCCTTGTCATCGCATCGACCCATATCTGCCTGTCTGCCGGCATCTCATTGCGGTAGGCCGCAGCATAGTCCGGCTTGATGTGCTTCTTAGGCTTGGCCGGCATCTTCATCATCTCGGTTCCGGCAAGAAGGAAGGCTCCGACTCCATAGTTGGCAGTCTTGTCCGGACCGGTCTTCGCAGGTGCCGCACCGATCGGCTGGACGTTGCCCAGGAAACCATCCTCATGGACATAGGATTTCAGTGCCTTCCACCCCTTGAGGGCAGATTCCCTGTACTCAGGTTCCTGGAGGATCCCATGGTTCACTCCCCAGGCTATTGAATAGGTAAAGAAACCTGACGCACTGTTCTCTGCAACAGGGTACGCAACAAGGTCAAGCATGCTCGCATGCCATGATCCTTCGTCATCCTGACACTTGATGACGGCAGCACACATCTCCTTGTAAAGATCAAGGTAGAAGCCATAGGTGCAATGATCCTGAGGGAGCCTCTCAAGCATGAAGGTCAGTCCGGCAAGGACCCATCCGTTGCCGCGTCCCCAGAACACAGGCTCTCCGTTCGCTTCCTTGCGGTCAAGGTAGCCAAGGTCCCTGAAGAACAGGTGGTGCTCCTTGTCAAAAAGGATGTCCGTCGTCAGCTTGTACTCACGGTCGAGGAACTGAAGGTACTTCTCGTCCCCGAACAGTTCATACATCTGGACAAACACAGGAGGAGCCATGAAGAGAGCATCGCACCAGGACCAGCGGTCTGTCGACCATTTCTGTCCCTTCGCGAAGACAACTTCGGAAGGATTATGGACAATCATGTCGAGCCTGTGCCTGGTCGGCAGGATCATCTTCTCTTCGCCGTACCTGGAGTACATGTCGGCGTACATCTGGGCAACACAGATGTCGTCTGCATGGTAGATCCTGTTCCTGAAACCCCAGCCGCACTTGTCGCCTATCCCACGGAGGAAATCGAAATACTCCTGGTTGGACGTGTAGGCGGCCCAGGTGAACATGCCCCTGTAGAGGGCTCCGTTGGTCCAGTCATTGAGAGACTTGGCGTACTTGTCATGATTGGCGATCTGCCATTTGGCGACACGGTCGATTATCTCGCGGTCGGTTCCTGCCGTTTTCTTGCCGAAAGCAGAGACAGAGGCTGCAGCAAGGATGCTCACTGCAGCCAGCAAAGTGAATATTCTTTTCATGATCAGAGCTTGCACGAAATTTTCTTCCTGCCTGCTGCAAGCTCCACTGGAGCGGAGCCGTCAGGCATGTAGAGGGTCGCATGGGTTCCGGCAGGGATCTTCACCTTGTAGGTGAACTTGCCGTTTGCCTTGAGATCCCAGCGGACCGAGAGAGGGCCATGAGGGGTCTCTGTAGAATATGTGGCCCAGGTGACGTCTCCGCATGGGCGAGGCCTGAGGATGACGTGGGCGAAGCCAGGCTCGTCCTCGTCGGTATTGACACCGCAGAGGTCCCTGTAGAGCCATGTGAGGGCGCCGCCGAACATGTGGTGGATCCTGGATGCCTCACCGTTCCACTGCTCCCAGGTGGTCTTCGCACCCTGCTCGATCCAGAGGCCGAAGCTAGGGAAGTCCCTCTTGTTCATTGCCTCGAAGGCAGCCTCTGCAAGACCGTTGTCGCAGAGTACCTCGAAGAAGAGACCAGTGGCGTAGATACCGGTGTTGAAGTGGCCCTTGTTGGCCTTGAGCTCTGCCTTTACTGCTGCGATGACATTGTCGTAGCGGTCTGCAGGGACACCCATCGCAAGGGCGAAGATGTTGGATCCGTCGCCGCTTCCCTCAGCGTCGCCGACTCCGTAGCCGGTTCCCTTCTTCGCACCGGCAACTCCGTAGCTTCCGGTTGAAGGATCGTAGAACTTGGCATGGAATGCAGCTGCAACGTCATCGGCAAGTTTCTGATACTCAGCATATTCATCATCATGGCCGAGAGCCTTGGCAGCCTTGGCGGTGATGGATGCACATCTCCAGAGGTACCAGGTGTGGACGAAGTTGCCCGATGGGAGAGAGTAAGGAGGGCACCAGTCGCCGAGGTTCATCCAGTAGTTGACGTTGCCGGTCTTGTCGGTCCTTTCCTGAAGCATGGTTCCGTCCTCGAGACGCCATGTGAGCATGTATCTGAGCTGTTCCTTCATCGGAACGTAGTTCTCCTCGAGGACTGCCTTGTCACCATAGTGGACGTAGTACTCCCAAGGCATGATGTTCATGGCCGCTCCCCATGGAACGCCGCCGCCGCATCCTGGATGCCATGGAGCTCCGTTGAGGACGTAGCCGGTGTCGACGTCCTGGCAGTCTGACATGTCGTGGAACCACTTCCTGTAGAATGAGGTCACGTCGAAGTTGTGAAGGACTGCGACGCATGAGGCCTGGCCGTCTCCGGTGTAAGGGCCCTTCTCGCGGTGAGGGCAGTCGGTCTCGACGCAGAGGTGCATGTTGTCGAGCATGGCCTGCTTCCAGATCTCGCAGATCCTGTTGAACAGAGGGTTCGAGCACTCGAACCTTGCATATTCAGTGACGTCGGAGTTGACGACTTCGGCGACAATGTTGGAGGCCTTGAGCTTGCCTGGCCAGCCTGAGATGATGGCCTTGTCGTAGGCCCACCAGTGGAATCTAGGGGCGTAGGAGGCAACCTTCTTTCCGTTGCTGATGTACTTGTAGACTCCGTTGCCGGCGGTCTCGATAGGGTACTCTATCTCGATCTCGGTTCCTTCCGGAGCGTCGATGTTGCGCAGGCGGATCCATCCGGTTACATATTCATCGAAGTCGATCTCCCACCTGCCGTCCTCGAGCTGCTTGATGCAGGATGGCTTGATGGTCCTGACGACCCTGTCCGGAACTCCGTCCTGGAGGACAAGCTCTCCGCCCGGTTCCCTGCGGAGGACAGCATTCTGCCATTCATCCTTTCCTTCGAGGCGTGCATCGTAGATCTCGCCCTCGTACATGTCGTTGAGCACGATAGGGCTGCGTCTTACGAGCCAGCTCTCGTCGGTGGCGATGGTCTCGGTGGTTCCGTCTGCATAGGTGATCTCCACCTGGCAGATGAAGCGAGGGGTTCCGTAAGGGGCAACCCATCCGCACTTGACTGCGTAGAATCCGTTTCCGACAAGGGCGCTGAACTCATTGTGGCCCTTTCTGAGCATGTTCGTGATGTCGTAGCTCAGGTAGAAGACGCGGAAGTTCCTCCATGCTGAGTCGTCCATGCTGATGCCGTACTCCATGAGGTTGGAACGGTGGCCGTACGAGGTTTCGTTAGGGCTGAGGACGTCGTCTCCGCACTTCTCGCCGTTGACGTAGAACTCGAAGAAGCCGAGACCGGTCACATTGGCGACGGCGGACTTGATCTTCTTGCTGGAATCGAAGGACTTCATGAACTCCGGTGCAGGAAGCCTTGTTTCAGGATTGTACTCCTCGCCGTCCCATGGCGCGCCGATCCACTTTGCAGTCCAGTCGACAGCTCCCATCTGAAGGGACATCGAGACACAGAATACGATACTGAGGAAAAGATGTTTCATATGAAATCAATTATGTTGGTAACAAGCAAAGATAGCAAATTACATCGATTATCAGTAAGAGCCTACCGCTTCGCGAGGGTCATTGCCGTGACCATCATGCACAGAAGTGCAAGCATTGCTGTAATTCCTGTCCTCTCCATGATTCCCCAAGATAGGAATTATTTTTCGTATCTTTGCTGACACACATAATTGATAACATGAAAAGGATCCTATTCGCCATCGCACTGATCGCCATGCACTTCAGACTGAGGCCAAGCCTCAACCCGTCTCCAGGGAAATGTACCTCGACA
>JAGHSC010000193.1 GCA_018066065.1 Candidatus Cryptobacteroides faecihippi | reverse complement strand
CGCCTTCTGCGAGACCAGCATCAACGACGTGGTCACCAAGGCCCTTCCAATCCTTCCGTCAAAGAGCCGCTACGCGCGCTGCATCGCGGATGTGATACGCTGGCACGCCGAGAACCCTCAGGACTGGGAATACGCATGGAACAAGGTTCAGGAGAACTACACTGAGGAAGAAGATTGCCCGGACGAGTGGAAGAGCAAGTTCAGGATCGACGCAGTGGTCAACGGCGCCTACATCGTGATCGGTCTGCTCTACGGAGAGGGTGATTTCGAAAAGACGATGGAAATCTCCACCCGCTGCGGTCAGGATTCAGACTGCAACCCTGCTTCCGCAGCCGGCATCCTTGCAACCATGACCGGCTACAGCCGCATCCCAGAGAAGTACATGGCCAACCTCCGCGAGGCCGAGGATCTCAACTTTGCCTACACTGACATCTCCCTCAACAAGACCTACCAGATGTCTTTCGACCAGGCTCTCCAGGTCATCAAGGCGAACAAGGGCAAGGTCGGCAAGGACTGCGTGAAGATCAAGGTCCAGAAGCCTAAGACTGTAAGATACGAGCAGTGCTACGAGGGTCTGGCCAAGACAGGCCTGGTCACGATCGACAAGCACGCCTACGGACAGGACGTCGAGTTCAGCTTCGACGGAACCGGCTTCGTCCTGGGAGGACGCCTCCGCAACAAGCAGAACGGCGACTACATTGCAGAGACGGAGATCTACGTGGACGGAAAGCTCGCCAAGACCGTCAACGTCCATGAGAAGAACTACATCGGCCACGCACAGATCGCCCAGATCTTCGACCTTGAGAACGGTCACCACACCGTCAAGGTCCATGTGAAGAACCCACGCAAGGACAAGCAGCTCTGGGTCCCACGCGCTGCGATCTATGTCCCTGCGGAATAGCATCAACGACACACAACACATAATCCTATAAACAATGAAGAGAACAATTTCAATCATTGCAGCATGCCTAATAGGCATCTGCGCCCACGCACAGATTCACGGAAGCATTTTCGGAGGGCCGGATATCATTTCAATCAAAGGCTACAACGTAACCCCGGTCGGCCCGAGCATCGGTGCATCCTTGTCATTCCTGCCGCACAGGATTGCATCCGTCGGAGTCGAAGTCGATGCATTATGGTACAAGAAAATGAGCAAGTCCGTCAACAACATTACACTCGGTCAGGGAAGGGAGACCTTCATATCGATTCCGGTCGACCTGGGATACCAGTTCGATTCCGGACTGAAGCCTTTTTTTGAAGTTCTCCCCTACAAAATGGTCAGCGACAACAACCAGAACGAGGAGGTCCCTATCCTCCACCTCAGCGACTACGGAATGTCCGATGCCATTGGAGCATATGCCGGAGCCGGAGTCGAGATAGGAAAGGACGTGGCGGCAAGATGCCTGATCCTCAAGGAAGTAACGACCGGCAACGGACCGCTGATGATCAAAATCGGTGCAGTATATAGATTCTGAACATGAACAATGCCAGACCAGCTGCCATGATTGCAGCATTGCTCCTTTCCGGAGCCCTTCTTTCAGCCCAGTCACATCCGGACCAGCATACGCTCAAGCCGGCGAAGTCTGAGGCAAGGAAGAGTCCATACAAGACATCCTGCAACTACGGTGCATCGATTGCCGTGTTCGGAGGATCGCTCTCCGTGCTCGACGAGTCCGACGCAGGAAAGCAGCTTTGGGCTGACATGCTCAACGCAGAAGTCGTCACCTACGGAGTCGGAGGTGCAGGCTTCTCGATCGACCAGGGATACTCCCTCCAGTTCCAGGTGGACACTGCAGGCGTCCATGACGTCTACGTCCTCTGGGCCTCGACCAACGACTACACAAACAGCCGTGAGGTCGGTTCATGGAGAGACTACACTGAGCTCGACGGCTACGACACCGAGAAGCTTCACACCCAGTGCGGTGGCATCAACTACTGCATCAGGAAGCTCAGGGAGAAGAATCCGTCCGCAAGGATCTACTTCTTCACGGGGCTCAGGTTCTTCATGAATGACTCAGGTCACAACCCGTTCTCCAAGGTCACGAACAACGCTGGAAAGACTTTTGCCGAGTACATCGAAGCACAGAAGGCCTGCTGCGCGTACCATGGGATCCCGGTACTGGGCCAGTTCAGCATCCAGGATGTGGATGAATTCAACTTCGAGGATTACTACCGCGAGGACAAGCTCCACATGAAGAAGGAGGGGTACCGCAGGATCGCCCCGGCCCAGGTTGAATTCCTCTCAAGATAGCCAGAGCCAGAAGGATGCTCAGAACAACGGACAACTATGACCTCACCGGGAGGAACACCTTCGGGATGAAGGTGCGGTGTTCCAGGTACATTGAATACGATTCAGCACAGGATCTGATGGAGCTGTGCGGCGAAGATGACCCTGCACCCGTCCTCCACATTGGAGGAGGAAGCAATCTCCTGTTCAAGGGAGATTATCCTGGAACCATACTTCATTCAAACATAAGATACTGCAGGACAGCAGCTTCCAAT
>JAGHSC010000091.1 GCA_018066065.1 Candidatus Cryptobacteroides faecihippi | reverse complement strand
TTCATCCTCAGCGATATCCGCGGCGGAGGGAATGGGACTCAGAGTCAGATTCCCCGAGGTCCAGGGCTATGTCCCGAACTCGTTCGGGCGCGGAGCGGCCCTGATGCCATCCATCAGCGAGATCAGTGAGACCCCCGATTTCCGCTTCCGCAACCTGCCCGGCTTCCTGAGACTCAAGCTCTGGAGCAAGGACGCAGCGACCGTTACATCGGTGACCCTCAAGTCGAACGGAGGCGAGACGCTTGCAGGCGACGCGACGGTGACCTTCACGCAGGACGGCATCCCTCAGACGACGATGGCCGGCATCGGCCGGAACTCCATAACGATCGACTGCGCCGAGGGCGTTGAAATCTCCCGCAACGAAACGGAACCGACCATATACTGGCTCGCCATCCCGCCCGTCACCATGGCCCGAGGCTTCACTGTCGAAGCCCGCACGGACGACGGCAGGATTGCCTCCAGGAGCACCTCCAAGTCAATCAGCACCAGCAGGAACATCATCAACACGATGGCACCGATGGAGTGCCTCTGGACACCGGACCTAGCCTCTGGGGAAGAACTTGATGTGTCTGAATATTCAAAGACGATCGACATCGCCTGGAGCGGGACCACTGCCACGGTGACCAACAACTCCGGGCTTCCTGTCGCCCAGGACGGCGGCCACATCACCATCGGCACCCCGACCTCGGCGGGCAAGAAAGTCAGGATCAACATCTCCGTCTAGTTCTCGGACGGGTCACTGAAGATCTACAACGGCGTCAAGGCAGACGACACCCACAAGAAGATGCTCATCTCCCTGAACGGCGTTCGTCTCGCCTCGACCCGCGGCCCGGTCCTGAACATCCAGTCCGGCAAGGACGTCAGCATCCTTCTCTCCGACGGCACCGAAAGTTACTTCCAGGACGCATCTGAATATTCAAACCTCGTGGAGGGTGAGGACTCGAAGGGCTGCATCTTCAGCGAGAAGAAGCTGATCTTCAGCGGGTCAGGCAAGCTTTCCGTCTCAGCGAGATGCAAGCACGCCATCTGTGCAGACGATGCCATCCTCGTGCAGGACGGAACCATAGCGGTCACCAAGGCTGTCGAGGACGGCATCCACGCAAAGGACTTCTACTGCCAGGAAGGCGGATCGGTCACAGTCTCATGCTCTGGCTTCAAGTGCGATGCGATCGATGCCGGGACCAACCTCATCATTGGAGGAGGAACTCTCAAGGTGACCTCGTCCGGCGTTGCAGGCAGAGGCCTCAAGTGCGATGGCGGTGTGATCGTCAGGGGTGGAGACCTCAACCTTTTGACCACCGGCAGTGCCTACTACGAAGCCTCTGAGAATGACACCAAGTCCGCAACATGCATCAAGACTGACGGAGATGTCCGCCTGGTCGGCGGAACCATTGTCTGCAAGAGCACAGGTGTCGGTGGAAAATGCATCAACTGCGGCTCCTTCTACCTTGGAGGCAGCTGCAGGCTGAATGCACGCACGGAAGGAGGTCTGTACACGTACAACTCCCAGATGTCGCGTCCGAAGGCCATCAAGGCTCTTGATAGAGCCACGATAGATGGCGGAGAGCTTGAGATCGCTACCCTTGGGGAGCAAGGCGAGGGCCTGGAGAGCAAGGCATGGGTGGTCATCAACGATGGTACCCTCGAGATCGACACGAAGGATGATGGAATCAACGCAGAAGAGTCCGTGACGTTCAATGGTGGACGTACCTACATCCGTTCCGTCTCGCATGACGGAATCGACTCGAACTTCGAGAGACCAAACTCGATCGTGTTCAACGACGGAATTGTCGTTTCTCATTCGGCCTTTGGCAGGGAAGAAGCCTTTGACGCAGCCAATCATGCCTATCTCTCCTTCAATGGAGGCATGGTCTTCGGGACCGGTGGCCTTGAGCAGGCGGTCGCCGATCCGATCTGCTCCCAGAGTACCCTTCTTGTCAGTACAGCCATCGCTTCTGGCTGGAACTGCATCCTGGATGAGTCCGGCTCCATGCTTGTCGGCTTCAATGTCCCGATGTGGAGTTCCATCGGCTATTATCTGGTCAGCATGCCGATGGCCCCTGGCAAGAAGTACAGTTTTGTCAGGGCTGACTATCCTCCTGTCGGAACCGTCTCTTCCTTCGGCGACCATTGCGTGTTCGGCGGAACGGTGAGTGGAATCCTTCCTTTGTTCGATTTCGAGGGCTCGGGAGGCTATCAGTACCTGATCAGGCACTCGCGTTACTGATCCCTGCCGGCGGATGAAAGAAATAGGGCTGCCCGTTCAGCACGGGCAGCCCATTTCTTATCCGGAGGTGTGCAGGTCTTACTTGACGACCTTGACACCCTTAGGAGCCTTGATTGTTGTCTTGACGCTGCCGTCAGCCTGCTTTACATGCTTGACGTAGACGACACCCTTAGGGGTAGGGTAGGTACCCTCTGCCCATTCGAGGTTGCCGAGGTTAGGCTTGACAGAGATCTTTGCGCATCCTGGCTCGACTGGCTCGATACCGAGGACATGCTGGCTCATCCAAGCGGTAGGACCTGAAGCCCAACCGTGGCAGAAGCTGTGGCGGAAACCAGGGTAGCAGTAAGCACCGAAGTCACCGTGGATGTCCTTCTTTCCTGCAGGGACGAACTGGTCGATGCGGCCTACGTTGTCAACCCAGTCAAGGTTGAAGTCCTCCCAGAATGTGGTAGCACCGAGATCGAGCATTCCACCCCAGAACTTGCTGATGATGTCGAGAGCCTCAGCGTACTTGCCGTCCATTGCGAGAGCCTGGAGCATGTAGTAGCCGTAGAATGTAGAGAATCCCTTTGCACCGCCGTCGAGGATGGCCTTGCCTGCCTCGGCTGCGTCCTTGATGCCTGCGATGGCCATGAGACCCTCAGCCTGCTTGAGTGAGTTGCTAGGCATGATCTTCTTGTTGAGACGTGCAGCGACAGCCTCGGCCTTCTTTGCCTGTGGCTCGTCACCGAGGATGCGGCAGAGCTTTGCAGCATCGTTCATTGCCCAGACGATGAGAGCACGGTAACCGCTGTGTACGCCGGCCTCGTTAGGAGAGCTTGGCCAGTCGAGGAAGCGGCCTCCGCCAAGATTGTCGTTGCCTTCAGCATCGACCTTTCCGTCGATCTGGTCGACAAGACCCTTGATGTAGTCACCATGCTTCTGGAGGAATGCCTTGTTGCCGAAATGCATGTACCAGTCGTACTGCATGATGAGGTACCACATTGAGTAGGCGCTCATTCCGTTGAACCAGTTAGGAAGAGGGTACTGCTTGGTTGCGAGGTCAAGGCTTGAGTAGACTGACTCGTCCTCTCCGAAGACAACGCTGATGGTAGATGTCTCAGGATGCATGTCGCCGAGCCAGATGAGCCTGTCGCGCTTGATACCGTCCCAGATGTACTCCTGCATGTTGAGATGCACGGTGTAGGCACCGGTCATCCAGATGTCGTTGAGTCTCTGGTCGCTGCAGTTGAATGAACCAACGTAAGGAATGTCGCGGTAGCGCATGACTGCGGTGACTTCCTTGAGGTTGATGAGCATGCCCTCGGTGAGAAGGTCGATGCGCACGAAGCGGAAACCGGTGCTTCCGATCTCCTGCTGTCCGTAGTAAGGCATGGTGATGACCATGTCACGGATGGCGTGGTCGTTGGTTGCAGTGTTGTTCTTGAGGTCCATCACCTCATTGCTGCCGGTCTCGACGAGTGAAGTGGTGGTGTTGAGCTCGCTGCAGGTCTCTGAGATGGACTCGCCGAACCTGATGCGGAACTGAGGAGTCTTTGCAGGAGCGACGGAGGAGATGACGATCTTGAGGCCGCCGTGGATCTCCTTGCCGAAGTCGAGGATGAAGGAAGCCTTCTTCCCATTCTGGCTGATGAGCCTGCACATGCCTGAGCCGAAGATGTCGGCCTGGCCGGTGTTAGGCTTGAGAAGGAGCTGTGAATCGACGACGGCGTCCTTGTCGTTGACCCAGTAGACCTGCTTAGGGGTAAGGTAGGTGCGGGTCATGATGTCCTTCCTGAAGTTCGCTTCATCACCTGCGAACACAGGAGGGATGTTGTTCTGTGCCATGGCTGACATGCCTGCGAGCAATGCCAGGAGACAGCATGAGAGAGTTTTGCGTAACATTAGCTTGTGGTGTTTTTAGTGTTTCAATGAATATTCCTATGCGAGGAACCAGTCCTTCTCCACGCAGCTTGCGTGATGCTCCTGGATTCCCTTCTCATCCATCCAGCGGCGCGTGTCGCGCGTCTTGAGGTGAGTGTGCTGCGGAGCAGGCTCCCAGACCCATGATGGGGTAGGCCAGAGGCAGACGCGGAACTTGACTGCCTTGTAGAAGCTCTCGCTGCAGCCGTTCTGGCCGTGGTGAGCCATCTGCATGTAGTCGCAGTTGAGCTGCTCTCCGTACTTTGCGAGGCACTTGTTTCCGCACTCGATTCCGGCATCTCCGAGGATCACAACCGACTTCGTGTCATCCCAGAAGCGGATGATCATCGACTGGTTGTTGTACGGGTTCATGGTGAGCTCAGGGTTGGCAACGCCGAGGACCATGATGCCGATGCCGTCGATGTCGAAGCGTCCGCCGGTGGTGTGAAGGTCGAGTATGTCTATTCCCTCAGTGACGGAATCGATTGTCTTGTAGTAGCTTCTCGCATCTGCAGCGTTGACAGGCTCCCTGTCGAGGAACTCATCAGGTACCCTGGAGTAGATGAGCTTGTCGATGGTCATGCCCCTGCGGTCCTTGAGGATCTCGTTGAATGCACCCATGTGGTCCTGGTGAGGATGGGTGATGAACCAGAGGTCGACGTGGTTGCCGACAGCTGCGATCCTTGCCCTGAGGTTGTCCTGCTCGGTTGCGAATCCGCCGTCGATGACGATCACCTTTCCGCCCTTGGTCTGGAGGATGTAGGAGTTGCCGATCGTGTCGGTGACTGAAGTGAGCTGGAGGAGGGTGAAGTGACCCTTCTGCCTTGGTCCGAAGAGTTCCTTGCTCTTGCGGTCCCAGGCTGCGGCCTCAACTGAAGGGATGATTCCGGTGGCTGCCATTCCTGCGGCGGTAAGGCCGGCCATCTTCATGAATTTTCTTCTGTCCATTCTTTTGTGTCTTGAAATGAAAATCCTTCCCGGGGCTGGCTGATGTCAGTATCGTCGGGAAGGATCCGAGATTGTCAGTTGTTATTCTCCGACGTGGAAGGCGACCCTGAGGTCCTCGATCTGATCGTCGGTGATTGGCTTGAGAGCTCCGAGAGGAGCAGCCAGGATGAGCGAGCGGGCACTGAAGTCAGCAACCTCGAGACGGTCGAAGGTGTTGATCAGCTTGTCGCCGGTCACGAGCACGGAGTCGTTGGCAAGCATGACGAATGGCCTGTGCTTGAACTCCTCTGCGAGCTCGTCGAGATGCTCGTCGTACTGGCTTCCGAATGGGAAGATCGGAATGTCCTGAAGGAAGATCCAGCTCTCAGGGATGGTGCGCACGTCGAACTTCACGCCGGTGGTGCAGAATCCCATGAGTGCAGGGGACTGGGTCAGGATGATGGAGTTGATCTTCGGGTTGCGCTTGTAGATCTCGTAGTGGAGAGCCACTGAGCGGCTTGCCATCTTGCCGGCCTCGACCATTCCACCCTTGACCTGGACCATGTCCTCAGGCTCGATATCCCAGCGCTGTACGCTGGAAGGGGTGATGAGGAAGTCGTTGCCTCTCCAGCGTACGGATGCCGTTCCATAGGAACTGCACATGAGACCCTGCGAGCAGGCTCTGCGTACGATGTTGCACATCTCTGTCCTGATCGCCCTTTCGTCTGAAGGGTGCTCGACATTCATGAAGTGCTGGAAAGAGGTGTTGATGGCTCTCTCGTGCTTGAAGATCTGCTCCTCTGTCAGGTAGGCAGGGGTTCCGAGAGTCTTGGCGTTGATGATCGTGCGGGCGCAGAGCTCGAGGGTCTCGAATCTCTGGTAAGCGTCAGCGATGTCCTCACCGTAGAGTACCACACCGTGGTTCTCCATGATGACAGCCTTGTACTCAGGGTTGGTCTTGAACTCAGCGACGATCTTCTCGCCGAGGAGCTCGCTGCCCGGAAGAGCATATTCAGCGAATCCGACAGGACCGCACACTGCGCGTGCCTGAGGGATGATGCTGGTGTCCGGAATCTGGTGTACCACACTGAATGTGACCAGTCCCGGAGGGTGAGCGAGGATGACTGAATGAGCCTTTGGGTTCATCTTGTAGATGGCCTTGTGGAACGGACACTCGGTTGAAGGTCTGTGACGGCCTTCGATCGTTCCGTCGTCCCTTACGCAGACGATGTCTGCAGGTGCGAGGGAACCCTTGTCGATGCCTGCCGGAGTGATCCAG
>JAGHSC010000181.1 GCA_018066065.1 Candidatus Cryptobacteroides faecihippi | reverse complement strand
AGTCTGGCCACGAGACCAGTCGTCTGGATTGCAAGGATTTCCTTGCAGCGCGCAGCCACTTCCACAGGGTCGCCCTCCGGGAGGAAAGGATGAGGCTCGACGAAGCGGCAAAGCTTCTCCTTGAAGTCCGTAGGAGCTGCAGCTCCCAGGTCGAAGCGCGCGTAGAGTCCTGAATATTCACATGCGGAAGTTCCGTCCGGCGCCATGCCGCGGAAGGAGTTCTTCTTCTGTCTGAGGACGTTGAGCTTCTCGATGTCGAAGTCTGCAACGATCATGGAATCCTTCATCTGGAAGCGCTCGTTCTCGCAAAGGATCGTGCCGTTCTCGACGATCATCGATGAACCACCGTAGACAGTGTCCATGGTCGACTCGCCGTAGCCTGAAGAACAGTAGATGTAGCCTGCAACCATCCTTCCGGACTGGTTGGCCACGAGGTTCCTTCTCTCGGCATGCTTGGTCATCACCTCATTTGAGGCAGAGATGTTCACGATGATCTGCGCACCTGATGGAGCCAGGAAAGATGAAGGCGGGATAGGCGTCCAGAAATCCTCGCAGATCTCGATTCCGAAAGTAGCCTGACCGATCGTGAACAGGATGTTCGGAGAGATGTTGCACTTCTGGCCGACGAAGCTGATCTCGGCGTCGAAACCATCCCTGTAGAAGTTCTTCCCATCGTCCACAAGCCTTCCGACAGTGGAATTCGTCGAAGACATGAAATCGGAGCCGGAGGCAAACCAGCGGCTCTCGTCGAACTCTGCATAGGTAGGGAGGTACATCTTTGGGACGATACCCTTGATGCCTCCGTTGCGCATCACGACTGCGCAGTTGTAGAGTCTTCCCCTGAAGCGTACAGGTGCACCGACGACCACCGTGGCTGTCTTGCCGCGCGTGTAGTCTGCAATCCTGCCGACAGCCTCCTCAGCCTTTTCGAGGAGAAGGTTCTGGCTGAACATGTCCATGCAGGTGTATCCTGTGACCGACAGCTCCGGGAAAACGACCAGCGAAGCCTTTGTCTCCTCAGCCTGGTCGATCATCCTGCAGATGGATTCACAATTGAACTCAACATCGGCAACCTTCACCCTTGGTACGCAGGCCGCCACTCTGAACAAACCGTAGTCTTTCATCTCAATCATGCATTAGCAGGGTCGTTGCCCTGGTCTTCTCTTTCCCTTTCCTTCCTGACCTTTGCATTGTAGGTGGTCGCAATTCCCCTGTAGAGGTAGTAGACACCGATCAGGGTTATGCAGATGTCGGCCCAGAGCTTGCCCTGGCCATTGACAAGCATCATGATGCCGTAGGCGAGAATGGCTGCGGCAACGATGAAGTAGATAATTCCAATGTGTTTCATCAAAGTGATTCGATTATTCTTCTGAATATGGTGCACATCGTGTCGGCAGCAGCATCGGCAGCCTTGACGACGTCGTCACCGTTGTTCTCGTAGTCCTCTGCATAGTCGTCATGTGCCTCGTTGGTGATGACTGACATTCCGAAGACAGGGATGTCCGAATGGCGCGCCACGATGACCTCAGGGACGGTTGACATTCCAGTTGCGTCTCCACCGATGGTCCTGATGTACTTGTACTCGGACGGAGTCTCATAGGTAGGGCCTGTGCCGGCAAAGTAGACTCCCTTGTGAAGCTTGACTCCCAGCTCGGCACCGATCTCCTCTGCCTTGGCGATGAGCTTGCCGTCGTAAGGCCTGGTCATGTCCGGGAATCTCGGGCCGAAGTCATCCATGTTCGGGCCGATGAGCGGGTTTGGAAGCTGGTTGATGTGATCCTTGATGATCATAAGGTCGCCGACATGGTAGTCGTAGTTCACTCCGCCTGCAGCGTTTGAGACAAAGAGATACTTTATGCCGATGACCTTCATGACCCTGATCGGGAGAGTCACGAGCTCCATCGGATAGCCTTCATAGTAATGTATCCTTCCCTGCATCGCGATGACGGTCTTTCCGCCGAGCTCGCCGATGATGAAATTGCCCTTGTGTCCCAGGGCAGTCGAGACAGGAAAGCCTGGAATCGTCCTGTAAGGCACCGTCACAGGGTTGCTGATGCTCTCGGCAAGCTTGCCGAGGCCGCTGCCCAGGACTATTCCAACCTCCGGCTTGAGGTCGCCGAGCTGCTGGCGCAGGAAATCGGCTGCGTTGTAGATTCTTTCTGCTCTTGGATCCATGTCAGTTAATTTCTATGATTCGTTAATTTCTTGCTATTGTGCTCAGTACGCTTCGCGCACCATCGAGGATGTCCCTCTCGTCCGCAACTTTCCTGCCACGCATCACGAACTTGCCTCCGATGATGAGGGAGTCGATGCACTCGCTGTGGGCGGAGTAGATGAAATTGGCCAGGAAAGGAGCAGGGGACAGAAACAGAGTGTTGTCAGTGTCGATGATCTGGATGTCGGCATCATACCCTGCCTCGATCCTGCCGGTCTTCAATCCGAATGCCTTGGCTCCGTTCACGGTGGCCATGTCCATAAGGGTCTGGAGCGGAAGGGCTGATGGATCCTTCCTCCATGCCTTCTGGAAGATTGCAGTGGTCTTCATCGCCTCCAGCATGTCGAGGTTGTTCGAGGAAGCGCACCCGTCGGTACCGAGGCAGACATTCGCTCCGGCATCGCTGAGCTCCTTCCACTTGAACTTGTAGCCTGAGGCCAGCTTCGCGTTGGAGTTGATGTTGTGGACACAGTTGACCTTATGCTGCCCCAGCAGCTCGATGTCATGCTCCGAGAGCCAAAGCGTGTGGGCCGCAATCACGTCAGGACCGAGAACTCCGAGGGAGTCGAGGTACTCGACAGGGGAGAGACCACCATGGGCTGCCTTGCAGTCCAGGTCCTCCTTCTCGGATTCAGCCACGTGGATGTGGATGCGGAGGCCATTTCTCCTTGCATATTCAGTCGCCCAGAGAATCAGCTCCTCGCTGACTGAGTAGATTGCGTGGATGCCGATGGTGAAGATGGAATTGCTGTCCCATCCCGGGACCGTGGCATGCATCTTCATGCACTGCTCCTTCTCCCTCTCAGCCTCATCCTTGTCCAGGTGGTCCAGGAAGACATAGGACATCGCATTCCTGATGCCCATCTCGGATGCAGCCTTCTGTGCGACATGGGAGAACCAGTACTGGTCGTTGTACAGGGTGGTCCCGCTCTTGATCATCTCCAGGGCAGCCACCTTGCTTCCCCAGTGGATGTAAGGCGCATCGATCCTGGACTCGATCTCCCAGATGTGGTCCAGCCGGTCGCTGAGCACCATGTCCTCGCCGATGCCTCTCATGAGGGACATCGCAGCGTGGGTGTGCATGTTGATGAATCCGGGAACGGCAACCTTTCCCGCACAGTCCACCACCTCGGCTCCCTCCAGCATCCCTGCGGAAAGCCCGCCGTGAGGAGCTATGCCGGCGATCGTGCCGTCCTTTATCCTTATGTCCACCTGACGTCCGTCAAGCGCTATGTTGCTTAGACCAATCTTTTGCTTAATTCTCGGTGTTTCCCCATTAAATATGTTAATATAGAAATTCTGTAGCTAATCACAAACAAAGAAGGTGACCCGTGTTGCGGATCACCTTCCATGAATATTCAAATGAGGGACTTGTATCCTCTTAGTCAGCGTAGCTTGGTGCGACGAAGTCTGAGCCAAGGAGGTAGTCAGCACACATCTTCATGCTCTCTCTCCAGTCACCGTTGGTGAATGCCTCAAGCTCGACGACGAAGTCCTTCATGCCTGCAGTTGCAGCATTCTTGAAGATTGCGTCGAAGCCGACCATGCCGCTCTCGCCGAGCTCGCGATGATCCTTGATGTGGAGAAGGCTGAAGCGGCCTGGATACTTCCTGAAGTACTCGACAGGATAGACCTTGCCCATGACTGCCCAGTAGACGTCCATCTCGAAGAAGACGAGCTCAGGGTCTGTGTTCTCGACCATGAAGTCGTAGATCACCTTGTCCTCGAGCTTGTTGAACTCGTGAGAGTGGTTGTGGTAGCCGAAGAGCATGCCGTTCTCCTTGCACTTCTGGCCGATGGCGTTGAAGTAGTCGCAGTAGACCTTGAGGCCTGCGAGTGTGCCAGGGATGCCGAAGCCAGGGCAAACGATGTACTTGCAGCCGGCAGCCTTGTGGGCAGCGATTGCCTGATCCCACCATGCCATTGAAGGAGTGAAGTCGCCTGAAGTGAGCTCTTCCTCTGAGAGGCCCTTCATGATGTGGGTGGAAAGTGACTTGAGACCTGCAGCCTCGAGGTCAGCCTTGTACTGCTCAGGATCGACTCCGTAGAGCTTGCCGTCTGAGTAGCATGCAGCCTCCACTGAGGTGTAGCCCATCTCTGCGAGAGCCTTGAAGGCTTCTTCGTGGTTCTGAGCGTAGAGATCAGGGTTGCCGATGACGTCTCTGATGCTGTAGAGCTGTACGCTGATGTCCTTCTTTACAGCTTCCTTTGAGGAAGAGCAGGAAGTCAGGGCAACAAGTCCTGCGAGAGCCATGAATGCGATTCTTTTCATTGCGTTGGATTATTTGTCAAGAACCTTTACACGGATGTTGCGGTACCAGACGTCGTTTCCATGATCCTGGAAGCCGATGTAACCCTCATGCTCGTCGCCACCGCAGTTGTTGAGGAGCTCGAATGCGAGAGGCCACTTCTCCTGAGAGAACTTTGAAGCCTGGAGCATGTCGGTCCACTGTGGGGTCCACATGTGGTACTCGAGAACGTTCTCGTCGTTCTGGTAGTGGACGATGGTTCCCTGGTAAACCATGATCTTGCACTTGTTCCACTCACCGAAAGGATTCTGGTTCTGTGGGTTGGCAGGGATCATGTCGTAGAGGGATGCGCTCTTGCGGTTGCCGTTGACACCGAGGAATGAATCTGGGTGGTTGGCGTTGTCGAGAACCTGATACTCAGGAGATGAGATGTAGATAGGCTCCCAGCGCTCTACGCCCTCTTCGTTCTTTGTCTTGACTTCCTGTGCGAGGTAGAAGATACCTGAGTTTCCACCCTCGGAGATCTTCCACTCAAGCTCCATGATGAAGTTCTAGAACTTGTGTGCGAAGATGATGTCGCCACCTTCTCCGGTCTGGCCTTCGCCAGTGTTTGAGCCGCTGAACTTGAGGCAATCGTCCTCGATTGACCATCTTGCGGTGACGGTGTCCTTTCCGTAGGTTCTCCAACCGTTGAGGGATGAACCGTCGAAGAGGATGTAGTAGCCCTCAGCGTCCTGTGGGACAGAAGCGAGGTCTACCTGAGGCTTGGTGACTGTGGTGTAGGTAGGGACGCCTTCCTTGGCGACCTCGATCTCGGTTGTCTCCTCGCTGAGCCATGTGAGCTCTGCAGCTGCAGGAGCAGCCTTCTTTGCGTTGTTGCAGGAAGCCATGGAAAGAACCATGGCTGCACCTGCAAGGATAAGTGATGTCTTCTTCATTATGAATCTGTTTTTAGTTCTTCAGACTAGATCTCAGGCATCTCAGGGAGAGTGTAGCCTGCACGGTACTGACGCTTGATGAGGCTTGCGGCGAACTCGCGGGCGTTGACAGGGTCAGTGTACTTGTTCTGGAATGTAGGGTGACCGTCGTGGATTGAGAAGCCGTCCTTCTCGAGGATCCTGATGGTAGCGTCGGCAGGGATGTTGGTGAACTCCATCTTCTGGCCATCCCAGTTGAGGGTCTGGTTGAGAGCCTGGAGCCTTACTGCTGCAACACCGAGGTCAACCATCTCTACGAATGGACCAGCCTCGCTGAAGTCTGATGCTGAAGGGATTCTGACGTCTGCGTCTTCCTTGCAGGCGCGGATCCAGTCCTGCTGGTGTGATACGGTGACCTCACGGAGGACATGAGGAACCTCAGGCTTTCTGCCGGAGAGGAGGTAAGGCCTGTTGCCGTAGCAGCCTACAACCATGATGTCCTTTGTACCGTAGAAGATGCTGCATCCACCGTCGATGTTGAGGTTGACACCCTCAGGAAGTCCTTCTGGACGCTCTGGCTTGAATCCACCGTCGTACCAGCGTACCTCTACCTCAGGGAGAGCGAGCTTAGGCATGTTCTCTCTTGCAGGGAAGGTGAGCTTGATCATCTCGGCGCTAGGACAGCAGTCGGTGAGGACGTTGGTTGAGCTGGCCTCTACCTTGGTAGGGTAGCCGAGCTTGAGACCCTTGAAAGGAACATGCATGATGTGGCATGCCATGTCACCGAGGGCACCTGTACTGAAATCCCACCATCCGCGGAAGTTCCAAGGAGTGTAGATTGAGTTGTACTCACGCATTGGAGCTGGTCCGATGAATGCATCCCAGTTGAGGGTAGAAGGAATAGGCTGAACCTCGGTAGGCTTCTCGAGACCCTGAGGCCAGATTGGACGGTCGGTGAAGCAGTCTACTCTGGTGACCTCTCCGATCTCGCCGTTCCACAGCCACTCGATGGCCTGCCTTGTACCTGCGCCTGAAGCACCCTGGTTACCCATCTGGGTTGCAACGCGGTTCTTTGCAGCGAGCTTGGTGAGGAGTCTTGCCTCGTAGACGGTAAGAGTGAGAGGCTTCTCAACATAGACGTGCTTTCCTGCCTCCATCGCAGCAGCTGCGATGATTGCGTGGGTGTGGTCGGCTGTAGCAACCATGACTGCGTCTGCCTGCTTGAAGATCTCGTCCTCGAACATGACGCGGTAGTCATTGAACTTCTTTGCCTGAGGATACTTGTTGAACACATGGTCTGCGTACTTCCAGTCGACGTCGCAGAGACCGATGATGTTCTCAGTCTCCATCTCGGAAAGGTCAGCTGCTCCACGTCCTCCGATACCGACACCGACGATGTTGAGCTTGTCAGAAGGAGCGACTTTCTTCTTCTTTTCCTTCTTAGGCTTAGCCTCACCGGCGATGATGATGTTCGGAGCGACTGCCAGGCCGGCTGCCACTGCTGTTCCTGTCTTGAGGAAGGAACGTCTTGAGATTTCTTTTTCCATAAAAATATTAGTTTAGTGAATTGAATGAACTATTTGATGTCGTCGAACGATATGTCCGTGAAACGGCTCTCCGGGTTGTCGGAAGGCTCGTCGGTGAGCAGGTTGGCCTTGATGTACGCAAGTGCATCCTCAAGACCCTCCTGGAACTTGTCGAAGTCCTCCTTGTAGAGGAAGATCTTGTGCTTGTCGAATGAGAAACTGCCGTCCTGCTCGGTCCTGCGCTTGCTTTCGGTGATCGTCAGGAAGTAGTCGCTGCTGTCCTTAGTGGACTTTACATCAAAGAAATACGTCCTCTTGCCAGCCCTGACAGGCTTTGAATAGACGTCCTCAGAACCGCGTTCTGCAGGGTTCCTGTGTGTTGAATCGTCCTTGTACATGCTCCTCTATGTTTTGGGAATATTCACAAAAATAATAAAATTCTGAAATTGTATGTTATCTTTGCATAAAATAAAACAGAAGAATCATGCTCAACAGAAGAATCCTCCGCATCAAGGCATTCAAGGTTCTCTACAGCTATGCTGAGAACCCAGCCATGACAATCGCTGAAGCGGAGGCCCAGCTCGAGCTCTCCTGCGAAGCCGCACGCTCGCTCTACCTGCTCATGCTGGACATAATCCCTTACATCACGGATGAGGCCAAGGTTAGGATCGAGAACGCCAGGAACAAGTTCAATCCTACCGAAGCCGAGAGGAATCCGAACATGAAATTCGCCGAGAACCTTCTTGCGGATGTCATCCGCGAGGACCCGGATTTCAAGAAGATGGTCTCAAAGCGCAAGCTCAGCTGGGACCAGTGCGATGCATTCATCAGAGATCTCTACACAACCCTTCTGACCCGCGATTACTTCCAGGCCTACATGGCTTCCGGTGAGCGCAGCCTCAAGGAGGACGTCGATCTCTTCATCAAGGTCTTTGAAGAGGAATTCGTCGACAGCGAGGAGCTTTCAAAGATCCTCGAGGACATGTCCATCTGGTGGAACGACGACCTTGCCTACTCGCTGACCTGCTGCTGCGACACCTTGAAGGATCTCGCCAAGGGCAAGTCATGGGCGCTTCCTCCGCTTTACCGCAGCGAAATGGCTGTCAGGAAGGATGTTGAAAGCGACAAGGCATTCATCTACAAGCTTCTGCGCCAGGCCTACACATGCTTCGGAAAGTACTCCGAGCTGCTTGCCGGAAACGTTTCCCAGTGGGAATCCGACCGTCTCTTCACGACCGACATGGTGCTGATCGTGATGGGACTCAGCGAGGCAAAGGCATTCCCTGACATGCCTGTCAGGGTCACCATCAACGAGTACGTCGAGATCTCGAAGTACTACAGCACACCGAAGAGCCGCAGCTTCGTGAACGGTCTTCTTGACCGCCTCATCCGCAGGCTCATCGACGAAGGGGACATCGTCAAGAACGAAGTCTTCGCCTAGAACGTGGATCATAACTGAAACAATAAAAACTGATTTGAAATGAATATTCCTGCAATTGTTCTTGATGCTGCTCCTGCAGCAACGGCTCCTGGCGCAAGCGGAGCATCTTTCTGGGTCATGATCGTCCTCATGTTCGTCATCATGTGGCTCTTCATGATCAGACCTCAGCGCAAGCAGCAGAAGGAACTTGAGAAGTTCCGCAGCGAGCTCAAGAGGGGAGACAAGGTTGTCACCGCAGGCGGCATCTACGGCACCGTCGACGAGATCAAGGAGAGGACCATCCTCATCAAGGTCGACGGCGACGTCAAGCTCAGGGTCGACAAGAGCTCCATCCTCAGGGACTATTCCGAGGACATCCAGAAGTAAGGACACTTCCGACTTGCAATGTGGAAGGAGTGGCTTCATAACCTCCTTGCGAAGGGAAACATCCGCGGGAGAGACATCACGGTTTTCGTGATGTCTCTTTTGCTGGCTTTCAGCATCTGGCTGATCCACAATCTTTCACTGGACTATTCCTCGACCATGACCGTGCCGGTCCTGGCTGAATGCAACATTGAAGGTCATTCCAACAGGTCTTCGAATTCCATCGTGATCGCCGCCAGGTGCAGGACCACGGGATTCAATCTCCTGAAGAACCGCAACAAGTCCGACAGGAAGGCGGTCGTCATCCACTTTGCCGACAGGGACATGAACCATGTCGATGGAGAGATCTACGGCATTTCGTCCAATGAGCTTGCCAGCTACATGGGAGAGCTCTTCGGCGATGGTGTGAGGCTCGAGTCATTCCTTTCGGAGACGTTCCAGTTCCGTTTCCCTTTCGAGAACAACAAGAAGGTGCCGGTCCATCCGGTAAAGGTTGTGTCGTTCAAGGAGCAGTACATGGCGATGGGGGAGATGAATCTCCAGCCGGATTCCGTCATAATCTACGGAGAACCGTTCCAGCTTGACAACATCGACAGGGTCTTCACCAAGACAATAGAGCTGCCGAACCTGCATTCCAGTGTCCATGGCGCCGTCAAGATCGAACCGATAGCCGGTGTCAGGATGTCTGATACCGAGGTCAAGTACTCCCTTGGCATCTCGAGGTTCGTCGAGATCTCGACCGATGTCGTCATCTCGCTGAGGAACGTTCCTTCCGGCAAGCATGTGACGGTCTACCCTTCCGTTGCAAAGGTTGTCTACAGATGCGCTTTCCCTCTTTCGAGCGATCCTTCCGGTGAAGTGCATTTCTACATTGATTACAAGGACTTTGAAAAATCGAAGGGAGGGAAGTGCGTGCCGACTCCGACAAGACTTCCGGAGGGCGTGATAAGCTACACCATGATCCCTGAGGTCTTTGACTGCATCGAGGAAGGAAAGCAATGAAAACCATAGCTGTCACAGGTGGCATCGGGAGCGGCAAGTCTGCCTTCTGTTCCATTCTCTCCGCACGTGGCATCCCTGTCTATGACTGTGATTCCGCGGCCAAGAGGCTCTATTCCGAGGATGCGTCCCTGCTGGACAGCATCGAGGAAGCCTTCGGCTGCAGCGTGCGTCATGGTGACGGTTCGTTCGACAAGGCCAGGCTCGCATCGCTCATATTCACATCGCGGGACAACCTCCGGACTCTGGAGGCCATTGTCCATCCTGCCGTCCTGGCTGATTTCATCAGATGGAAGTCTGGAAGGGAGGCGAAGCTCGCCGATGGGTATGATCCGGAGATCTTCTTCGGGAAGGAGCCTTTCGTCGTGATGGAGTCGGCCATCATCCTGTCAAAGCCTGACTATCTTGAACATGTGGACCGCGTGATCCTTGTGGATGCGGGCCTCCAGGTGCGCCTGCGCAGGGCGTGCGAGAGGGATGGCGTCTCTCCGGAGAAGGTGATCGAGAGGATGGCTCTCCAGCATTTCGATGTCTCAAAGGTCGACCGTATCGTCAGGAATGAGGGCACTCTGGAGGATCTTCGTGATTCCCTTCCGGAAGTATTTTCGGAAATTTCTCTATGAGATTCCAACATTTTTCCGTATTTTTAACGAATAATTACATTGAACAAGAATACCATGAAAACCGATTTGGCAAGAATCCTTTCAATTTCAGGCCAGCATGGCCTTTTCCAGTATCTCGCACAGGCTCGCAATGGCGCTGTGGTTGAGGCACTTTCGGACAAGAAGAGAACTGTAGCCGATGGCAAGTGCCGCATCACTACTCTCGCCGACATCAGCATCTACACCTCTGAGGGCGAGCTCAAGCTTCAGGAAGTTTTCCTCAAGCTCAAGGAGGTTCTTGGAGAGGATGCAGCTCCTGCCTCAAAGGCTGCCCCTGCAGAGATCAAGGCCCTTTTCGACAAGGCCGTCCCTGAATATGATGACTCACGCTTCTACATCTCCCACATGAAGAAGATCGTCGACTGGTACAACGAGCTCAGAAGCTATGCTTCATTCGACTTCGTCAATCCTGAGGACGAGCAGGAGGAAGAAGCTGCCGCTGAATAGTCAGACACTGGATCCGGCAGATGACAAAGACTGGAAAGAAGACATTGCAGGTGATCACCCTGGGCTGTTCCAAGAACAGGGTGGACACCGAACATCTGCTGTCGCAGGTAGAGGATCTCTACACCATACTTCCCGAGGATAATGATGGTCCTGTCGATGTGCTCATGTACAACACATGCGGCTTCATCGGCGACGCCAAGGAAGAGTCCATCCAGGCAATCCTCTCCGCAGCGGAGAGAAAGAAGGCTGGCGATGTGGGCAGGCTGATTGTGTTCGGCTGCCTTTCCCAGAGGTACATGGACGAGCTCCCGGACCTTATCCCGGAGGTGGATGAATGGTTCGGCGCACGTGAGATCTCTCCGATCGTCAAGGCCCTTGGATGCAAGCCTGTCGCTGCACCTGCAAGGCGCCTGAGCGAGAAGCGTGGCTATGCCTACCTCAAGATTTCCGAGGGATGCGACCGCCGCTGTTCCTACTGTGCGATCCCGTACATCAGGGGCGCGCACAAGTCGGTTCCGATCGAGGAACTCGTGAAGGAGGCATCGGCACTCGCTGCCGAAGGCGTCAGGGAACTTATCCTGATTGCCCAGGACACTACTTTCTACGGGCTCGACCTTTACAGGAGACGTGCCCTTGCCGAACTGATCAGGGAACTTTCGAAGATCGACGGCATCGAATGGATAAGGATCCATTATTCCTATCCTGCCGGCTTCCCTGAGGACGTCCTCGACGAGATGGCAGACAATCCAAAGGTCTGCAAGTATCTCGACATCCCTCTCCAGCACATCTCCGACAAGGTGCTCGACATGATGCACCGCCAGGTCGATGGTGCATGGACCAGGGAACTTATCCGTAGGCTCCGCGAACGTGTTCCGGGAGTCGTGCTCAGGACAACGATGATCGTGGGCCACCCTGGTGAATGGAAGCGCGACTTCAACGAACTCCTTGAATTTGTCAAGGATGCCAGGTTCGAGCGTCTCGGCGCGTTCACCTATTCAGAGGAAGAAGGTACCTTCGGCGCCCTGAACTACAAGGACAGCGTTCCGAAACGTGAGAAGCAGGCCCGTCTTGATGCCCTGATGGGACTCCAGAGGGAGATTTCACTCGCTTTCAACGCTTCCAGGGTCTCAGCCGTGGAGCGTGTCATCGTGGATGGCTTCTCCGACGGCATCCTTGTCTGCAGAAGCCAGTATGAAAGTCCCGATGTGGACGGCGAGATCCTCGTGCGCTACTCTCCGGATGCATTCGGAGGTGCTGCCCCGGAAGACCTTGTCGGGAATTTCATCGATGTGAAGATTACAGAGGCTGATGAGTATGACCTCATCGCCGAACCTATAAAACTTTAGATCTGTCATGGGAAAGACTTCATCCTTGCTTGCAGTGCTGCTGTCGGTGATCCTGGCATTCAGCTCCTGTGCACCTCAGGCATTCATTGTCTCTCCGGAGATGCGTGCCCCTTCAAAGTCTGGACTCAATCTGTCCGGAAAGTCAATGGCTGTCGTCTACGTTGTGGACGGCATCCATCGCGACACCCTGTTCAATTCCTGCCTTGCAAACGGCTTTGCCAGCCGTCTGGAGGAAGACTACTATGGAGGAGACCAGGCCATCGGGGTGTTCACCGTCCCGTTCTCTGAAGGGGTGGACTACGCCTGCAAGGATTCCATGGTCAGCCTGGTCATGCAGACCGGCCGTGATGTCGTCTTTCTTGTGGACAAGCCGGAACTCGGCCAGCCTTCAGCTGCCGAACCTGTAAAGGTTGCAGGTGGCCCGATGCCAAAGGATTCCGCCTTCATCGCCACGGTGAAGGTCCCTTTCAACACGAAGTTCCATGTCTACGATTCCATGGGCAAGGATGATGAAGTCCATGGATTTGCAGGCAGCAAGGAGATGAAGCCACAGGTCTACTGTGCCCAGGGAACTTCCAGTGAAGTTCTCGAGGCATCGGTCTGGGACTGCATCGAGGAGGCTGCCAACGTGGCTGGCTATCAGGCAGCCAACTCATTCATTTCCACATGGAAGCAGGAGCGTTTCTATGTGATCTACTATGACACTTTTGACAACTCCTGGGACAAGGCTTCACAGTATGCCCACAGCCACAAGTGGAAGGAAGCCATGGAGAAATGGTTCACGCTTCTTTCGACTGGAAACACCGAGATGAAGGCATGTGCATGCTATGACATTGCACTTGGATGCTTCATGATGGGGCAGCCTCAGCTCGCTCTCGAGTGGCTGGACCGTTCCGACTCGCTGAAGCCGGTCAGCCTCTCCAAGGAGCTCAGGGCGAAGATTAAAGAATATTCAGGTAAATGAGCAACGATTTCGATGTGATCATCATCGGTGGTGGAATCACCGGTGTCGGAACTGCCAGGGATTGCGCTCTCCGTGGTCTGAAGGTCCTCCTTGTCGAGAGGAATGACATTGCCACAGGTGCGACTGGAAGGAACCATGGCCTGCTGCACAGCGGTGCGCGCTATGCCGTCACGGACAAGGAATCCGCAACGGAATGCATCGAGGAGAACATGATTCTGAAGAAGATCGCGCGTCATTGCGTCGATGACACTTCCGGACTTTTCCTCACACTTCCGGAGGATGACCTTGCCTACCAGAAGACTTTTGTCGAGTCCTGCCTCGCCGCAGGGATCAAGGCTGAGATAATCGACCCCAAGGAGGCTCTCATCATGGAGCCTTCGGCAAACCCATCTCTCATCGGAGCCGTAAAGGTCCCTGACGGATCGGTCGATCCGTTCCGTCTGAGCTCATCGAACATGATCGATGCCAAGCTCCATGGGGCAAGGATCCTTGTCTACACCGAGGTCACAGGATTCATCATCGAGCAGGGGACTGTCAAGGGAGTCAAGGTCGTGGACCGCAAGTCCGGCGAGACTGCCGAGTACCGTGCCGAAGTGACTGTCAACGCTGCCGGCATCTGGGGTCACCACATCGCCGAGCTCGCCGGTGTCAACATCGGAATGTTCCCTGCCAAGGGATCCCTGCTCATCTATGCCCACAGGGTCAACAGCGTCGTGCTCAACCGCTGCCGCAAGCCTGCGAATGCAGACATCCTTGTTCCGGGAGACACTGTCTGCGTCATCGGAACGACTTCTACCAGAGTACCTTACGAGGAGTGTGACGGAATCGGCGTAACACCTGATGAAGTCGATCTTCTCATGGGCGAGGGCGCCAAGCTGGCTCCTTGCCTTGAACATACGAGAATCCTCCGTGCCTACGCCGGAGTCCGTCCTCTTGTCTCTGCCGACAACGATCCTTCAGGCCGAAACATCAGCCGAGGCATCGTATGTCTCGACCATGAGACCCGTGACGGCCTCAAGGGATTCATCAGCATCACTGGAGGAAAGCTGATGACCCACAGGCTCATGGCTGAGATTGCCACTGATGCCGTCTGCCGCAAGCTTGGCCGCACCGTTGCCTGCGTTACCGCCACAACTCCGCTGCCTGGATCTGCAGGAGGTGGAATCGTCGAGGTCGCGAAGAAGATCTGGGAAGTGCCAAGCACTGTCCAGAAGTCTGTCGTCGGCCGTATCGGAGACCGTGCCGGTCAGATCAAGATGGATGATTCCTACCAGAGCAGCCTTGTCTGCGAATGTGAGGAAGTTCCTGTCTCAGAGGTCGATGCGGCAATCGAGAATCAGAATGTCCACGGCCTGGTCGATCTCAGGAGGAGGACCAGGGTAGGCATGGGTACGTGCCAGGGAGAGCTCTGCGCATGCAGGGCTGCCGGGCGTCTTGCTGCCGCACATTCATGTGCGGCAAGGGCAAAGGAAGATCTCCGCTCCTTCATGAATGAAAGGTGGAAGGGAATGTATCCTGTTGCATGGGGAGAGACTCTCAGGGAAAGCGCCTACACGCAGTGGGTCTATTCAGAAGTTCTAGGTTTATTCGAGGATTAGGCTATGAGGTTCGATACTATAATCATCGGTGGCGGCCTTTCTTCGCTTGTCTGCGGAATCGCACAGCAGAAGGCGGGAAGGAAATGCCTTATCGTTTCAGCAGGGCAGAACGCCCTCCATTTCTCATCGGGTGCATTCGGGCTCCTTTCCAGGATGCCTGATGGAACTCCTGTGGACGAACCTCTGTCTGCAATCGCCTCGCTTCCGGAGGACCATCCATACTCCAAGATAGGAGTTGATGGAGTCCGTGCCTATCTCGACAAGGTGCAGCCTTTCTTCCATGACTGTGGAGTCGAGCTTTCAAGATGCGGCCAGACATCGAGGAACCTTCAGAGATTCACACCCGTCGGCTCATTCAAGCCGGCATGGTTCACGCTTAATGAGACTGACGTCTTCGCTTCCAAGGATGCAAGGATTGAAGGCAAGGTATTGATAGTCAACTTTGCAGGTTTCCTTGACTTCAACAGCAGGTTCATCGCTGAAGGTCTGGAGAGAAGGGGAGCGGCATGCAGGATCGAGGCTGTGCGCCATCCTGAGGTCGAAAGGCTCAGGGTCAATCCTTCGGAGATGCGTTCCGTCAACATCGCCCGCGTCATGGACAGGGAGGAGAACTGGAAGCAGTTCGTCCACCAGGTCCGTGAAATGATGGACGGTGAGGACATCGTCGTCCTTCCTGAAGTCTTCGGCCTGACAAATCCATCCGTCATAGGATGGATCGCCGAGATGATTCCGGCAAAGGTAATGTTTGTCGGCACAATGCCTCCTTCAGTTCCGGGACTCCGTGCCCAGAAGCTTCTAAAGAAGGCTTTCGAGGAGGCCGGCGGCATGTTCCTTCCTGGCGACGTCGCACTTGATCCAAAGTTTGATGGAAACCGCGTCAGGAGCATCCGGACGGCCAATCTTGGAGCCATCGAGATCGAAGCCGATTCATTCGTGCTTGCCAGCGGAAGCTTCTTCGGCAAGGGAATCGAGGCTGTTCCGGGTTCCGTCACGGAGCCGGTCTTCGGACTCGATGTGGACTATCCTGCGGACAGGACTTCCTGGTACGCTCCGCAGATGTCCGACAGGCAGGCCTACCTTGGATTCGGTGTGAAGACGGATGGCTGTTTCCATGCCCTGAAGGATGGGAACGTTGTTGATAATCTTTATGTCATCGGAGCTGAGCTCGGCGGCTGCAACCCGCTTGCAGAGGGTTCCGGTGCATGTGTGGCAATTCTTTCGGCCTTCAAGGTCGCAGATGAAATAATTGGTTGAGATGCAGGAGAAGAACATTAGCTTCAACAATTTCGAGCAGTGCATCAAGTGCACGGTCTGTACGGCATATTGTCCTGTCGTGGCTGTAAATCCGGCTTATCCTGGCCCGAAGCAGGCAGGTCCTGACGGAGAACGTCTCCGATTGAAGAACAAGTGGTTCTTCGATGAGAACCTGAAGTATTGCATGAACTGCAAGCGCTGTGAGGTCGCATGTCCTTCCGGGGTCAAGGTCGCTGACCTTATCCATTCTGCAAGGAGGCGTTTCTCAAGGGCTACTCCTGACCTCAGGGACATGATGCTTGCCAACACCGACCTGATGGGCAAGCTTGCGAGGCCGTTCGCTCCTGTCGTCAACGCCGTGATCTCCACGAAGCCGGCCAAGGCTGTCATGGATGTCATGCTCGACATCGACAGGAACCGCACCTTCCCTAAGTACCAGTCCAAGGGCTTCGAGAAATGGTTCCGCAAGGAGGCAGAAGCCTCGCAGTCTGAATATTCACACAAGGTTGCCTTCTACCATGGCTGCTCGACTGAGTACCAGCAGCCCGAGGTCGGCCGCGCATTCGTGCAGGTCATGAATGCAGTGGGCTATGGAGTGCAGCTCCTGGATGAGAAGTGCTGCGGTGTGGCAATGATTTCCAATGGTCTCTGGAATGGGGCCGAAAGGCACGCGCGCCACAATGTCAAGGTGTTTGAAAAGGCTGTGTCTGAAGGACTTCCGATCGTAGGAGTCTCCTCTACATGCATATTCACGATGCGCGACGAGTACCCTGATGTGCTTGCCGTGGACAATTCCAAGGTGCGCGGCAGCATCACCCTCGCGGAGAAGTTCCTCTTCGAGCTTGTCGACTCCGGAAAGGTCAAGCTTGTCTTCAAGGAAGACTACAGGGCCAGGATTGCCTACCATGTCCCTTGCCACATGGAGAAGCTTGGATGGAGCATCTTCACCAAGGCTCTCATCGGCATGATCCCTGGTGCGACATTCTCCGTCCTCGACAGCGGATGCTGCGGAATCGCCGGAACCTATGGCTTCAAGAAGGAGAACTACAAGTACTCCCAGGAAATCGGAAAGCCGGTCTTCGAGGCCATCAAGGCCATTGCTCCGGACTTTGTCTGCAGTGAGTGTGAGACTTGCAAGTGGCAGATCGAGATGAGTACAGGCTACACCGTGAAGAATCCTATCCTGATCCTTGCGGAAGCACTTGATCTTGAAGCTACAGCGGCTGCCAACAGAAAATAGGAAAAAAAGGCGGGACCGTAAGCCGGTTTCTGTTCTATTCTGTCATTTATCTACGCAACCTACCCCCTGGCATCGAACGGGCAGCTCTCATTTGCCAGTATATTTGGTTTTGCAGGCCCTTGCAATGTACCCGTGCGGCGTCGCCGACGCACGTCGTGAGCTCTTGCCTCGCGTTTTCACCCTTACCGTCGGATTGAGTCGTGACCCAATGGTAACGGCGGTTGTTTTCTGTTACCTTGCGATAAGATTACTCCCATCTGAGCTTTCCTCAGCAGGGTGCCCTTTCCTGTCCGGACTTTCCTCACCCGTGGCCGGAGCCACGCAGCGCGACAGATCGTCCCACCTTTTTTAAGCCGCTGCAAAAATACTAAAAAGAAATGAGTTCGCGCCTGTTTCCTTGTCCGTAATGGATTCTTTGTGTAAATTTGCCGTCCGAAATGAGAACGAGAGTCAACATATTCTTCATCATCGCGCTTTCAGTGATGTGCCTTTCCTCCTGTGCCGACGCCAAGGTCCGCCAGTACAAGGTAAAGGTTGTCAAGGAATATGCTCACGATGAGACTTCCTACACCCAGGGCCTGTTCTTCCTCAATGGAGAGATGATCGAGACCACCGGGCAGTGGGGTGAGTCCACCCTCCGCAAGGTGGACCTTCCGACAGGAAAGGCAATCAAGAGGTTCGACTTCGACAGGAAGTATTTCGTGGAGGGCTCGGTCGAGCTCGGAGGTGACATCTTCATCCTTACATGGAAGAACAAGGTCGCCTTCGTCTACGATGCCAAGACGATGGAATACAAGTCAACCTGGAGCTATCCACGTGAGGGATGGGGACTTACCACTGACGGCAAGAACCTCATCGCAAGCGACGGATCGTCCAGGCTGTACTACATGGACAGGAATTTCAAGCAGCAGAAGGTCGTCAACGTCACGATGGACGGCAGGCCTGTCAAGATGCTGAATGAACTTGAGTGGATCGATGGGAAGATCTGGGCCAATGTCTATCTGACCGACATGATCCTCATCATCAATCCTGACAGCGGAGTGGTAGAGGCAACGGTGGACTGCACCGGGCTTCTTCCTGCAAATCTGAAGGATGAGTACACTGATGTCCTTAATGGAATCGCGTACAATCCCGAGACAGGGAAGACCTACATCACAGGCAAGTACTGGAAGCGCCTGTATGAGATCACCTTGGTTGAGAAGAAATAAACAAGCGGGGGTACTGGATGCTTCGGCATCCGGTTGAGATATACCCAATGAACCTGATGCGGGTAATGCCGCCGTAGGGAAGCGTACATAATCTCATCGTGCCGAAATGGCACATCCCCCTTGCATTAATTACATTATTTATGCGAGGTTTTTATTTTTTTGCAGCGTCAATGCTGCTTGTTCCGGCTGCCTTGAATGCCGGAAATTCCGGCTCAGAGCCGGAAAGGGTCGAGAAACTCGACAGTATCGTAGTGTCGGCTTCACGTGCCGGAAAGAAGACACCTGTGACCTACACGATGGTCGGGAAGGATGAACTCAGAAGCGCCAACCCGATGAATTCCCTTCCGATGGTGCTCAGTCTCCAGCCTTCCGTCGTCACCTACAATGAAGGCGGAACGGGTCTTGGCAATTCGGCGATGACCATCCGCGGATCCAAGGGTTCACAGGTCAATGTGACCCTCAATGGCATCACTCTCAACGATTCAGAGTCTCAGGAAGTGTTCTGGGTGAACATCCCGGCTCTTACCAGTCTCATCAGTTCGGTTCAGCTCCAGCGTGGTCTTGGAACCTCTGCCAATGGCTCCGGAGCCTTCGGTGCATCCGTCAACATGAGCACGGCCTCAGTCAGTGCTGATCCTTTTGCAACCGTCGACCTCTCTGTCGGTTCGTGGAACACTTTCGGAACGACCATGGCAGCCAGCACCGGCCTCATGGACAACGGACTCTACTTCAACATCGCCTATTCAAGGGACTACACCGACGGTTACATCCGCAATGCCTGGGTCAAGTCGCAGAGCCTTTTCGGCGTGCTTGGATGGATGAATGCAAACAACTCTCTAAGACTTACTTACCTCATGGGAGACCAGCACAGCGGCATCACGTGGGACGGTATCGACTTGGACATGTACAACACCAACAGACGCTACAACGACTCCGGAGAGTACTATGATGCCAACGGCAATGTCAAGTACTACGACAATGAGAGTAACAACTACCAGCAGCATCACATCCAGCTGAACTACACCCATCAGTTCGAGAATGGCCTGACCTGGACAAACACTCTCAATTACACACGTGGAGACGGCTATGACGAGTACTACAAGGCTTCCAAGAAGTTCTCGAAGTACATGACAAAGGACTACATCAGCAAGAACCTTCCTGACCGCGGCTCCGAGAAGAGCGACTTCATCATCCGCAAGGGAATGGGCAATGACTACTACGTCTTCAACTCCGATCTACGTTATGTCTCAGACCGGCTGAACCTTACCGGCGGCATCAATCTTTCACGCTACTATGGCGGCCACTACGGCAAGATGCTTTGGAACAGCACACTTGGGGACAAGTTTGACTATGAGGCATTTAACAAGGGCTATTCAAACTGGTACTTCAATGATGCGGTGAAGCAGGAAGCCAACGCTTTCGTGCGTGCCGAGTACCAGCCGGTTGAGTGGCTCACAGCCTTCGCCGACCTCCAGTACAGGGGAGTGGGCCTCAGGATGGACGGCCCTGACGACGACTTCGAGTCGATTGCCTACGACAGCAGATGGAACTTCTTCAACCCAAGGGCTGGTCTCACCTTCGCATGGGCTCCGGAGCACAAGGCTTATGTCAGCGCTGCTCTCGGACATCGCGAGCCTGGCCGCGGTGACATCAAGGAGAATGTCAAGGGTTCAGACATCAGCCCCATCAAGCCGGAGAAGATGCTCGACGTCGAGCTCGGTTATGAATATTCAACCTCCAAGCTTTCAGCCTCTGCCAACATCTACCTCATGGAGTACTGGGACATGCTTCTCGAGACCGGCCGCCTGAGTTCCTCAGGCTATGCCATCAAGGAGAACGTGCCGAGAGGCTACAGGCGCGGACTTGAGCTTGCCGCTGCATGGCAGGCAGCTCCATGGCTCCGCTTCGATGGTAATGCTACTCTCAGCATCAATGAGATAGCCGACTACACTTCTTACGTCCAGGAGATAGATGAGTGGTGGGATGAGCTCGGTACGACCCAGGCATTCGACTACGGAAAGACCAAGATGCTGATGTCTCCTTCCGTCATCGGAATGCTCCAGGCTTCCGTAACTCCTTTCAAGTCATTCTCCAACTCGCTCAAGACCACCACGCTCTCGATCAATGGAAAGTATGTCGGTGAGCAGTATCTTGACAACACCGCCCGTGACGGGATGAAGGTCCCGGACTATTTCGTCTCCAACCTCTCTCTCTCACACGAGTTCAAGCTCCGCAACGGTTCCATCGGCCTTTCAGCCTACGTGAACAATCTCACGAATACTCTCTATTACGCTTCAGGCTGGCGCTGGGAATATGTCTACCAGGGTACACGCAACATGGAGACAGGAATCGGAGTCTATCCTCAGGCAGTCAGGAACTACATGCTCAAGGTTTCCTACAAGTTCTAGAAGACAGGTTCCTTGTCTTTGACACGGGACGGCAGGGCAATTGCTCTTTGCCGTCCTGTTCCTTTTTCCTATATTTGCAGAAGATTGATCCATTGTAAATTCTCCTGATGGGCTTACTGCTTACATATCTCTTCGTAACCCTTTGTGTTTCATTCCTTTGCTCCATCCTGGAGTCGGTTCTCATGTCCACACCTATCTCCTTCATCACGATGAAGAAGGAGCAGGGCTACAAGCTTGCCGACAAGTTCATGGACTACAAGATGGACACAGACAAGCCTCTGGCTGCCATCCTTTCCCTCAACACGATCGCAAACACGATCGGCGCTGCCGGCGTCGGCCGTCAGGCTACCATCCTCTTCGGAAGCTCATGGTTCGGAATCATCTCCGCCATCACGACTCTTCTCATTCTCATCTTCGCCGAGATTGTGCCGAAGACCATAGGAACCTCCTACTGGAAGAACCTCATGGGATTCGCGACAAGAGTCATCTCCTTCCTGATCTTCATCCTTTATCCTCTTGTCAAGCTTATCGGCTTGATCAGCAGGTCAGTGGCCACCGATGAGGAGGCAACGGTCAGCCGTGAGGAGGTTACGGCAATGGCAAACATCGGCGAGGAGGAAGGCGTTATCGACAAGGATGAGAACAGGGTCATCCAGAACATCATGAAGCTCGACAATGTCAAGGCCTTCGATGCCATGACTCCGAGAATCGTCGCTGTGACCGCTCAGGAAAACATGACGCTCAAGAACTTCTATAAGAACGACACCTATCTGCATTTCTCGAGGATCCCTGTCTACGGTGACTCTCCGGAGTACATCACGGGCTACATCCTTCTGAGCGATGCCCTTGAAGGTCTTGCGGATGATGAGTTCGACAAGCGCCTGAGGGAACTCAAGAGGCCGATTTCCTTCTTCCATGACGAGGATTCCCTCAGCACGATCTGGGAGGAGCTTCTCAAGAAGCATGAGCAGATGGCGATGATCATCGATGAGTATGGATGCTTCCAGGGCATCATCACTCTCGAGGACATCATCGAGACAATCCTTGGGCTCGAGATCATCGATGAGAACGACACCGTGATCGACATGCAGCAGTTCGCAAGGGAGAGATGGGAGCGCCGTCAGAAGCGCTTCAAGACGATCGTCCTTCCTAAGGAGACTGCTGAAAACAATGTAGATGACTGAAAATGAGAACTGTTACACAGAGAGTCAAGCATGCCAGCGTCACAATTGAAGGCAAGGTGAAGTCATCCATCTCGGATGGTCTTCTTGTACTTCTTGGCATCGGTGAGGATGATTCCGACGAGGACATCCAGTGGCTGGTGCGGAAAATCTCCGGATTGAGGATATTCGATGACGAGAACGGGGTCATGAACCGCTCGGTGATGGATGTCGGGGGAGATGTGATAGTCGTCAGCCAGTTCACTCTGATGGCTGACTGCCGCCGTGGAAACAGGCCTTCCTATGCGAAGGCGGCTGGCCATTCAATTTCCATCCCTCTCTACGAAAAGTTCTGTGCCAAGCTTTCGGAAGCTCTCGGCAAGCCTGTGGGAACAGGTGAATTCGGGGCTGACATGAAAGTCGAGCTCCTTAACGATGGCCCGGTGACCATCTGCATGGACAGCAAGGATCGCTAGTCCTTCAGGAATTCCTGGAATTCTTCGTGAAACCTCTGGGTCGGGAAGCCCATCACATTGAAGAATGAGCCTTCGAGACGGCTGATTCCGACGTAGCCTATCCATTCCTGGATGCCGTAGGCTCCTGCCTTGTCGAATGGTCGGTAAGTGTCTATGTAATAGTTTATTTCCTCGTCGGTGAGTTTCTTGAAGAAGACTTCTGCCGTGTCTGAGAAGGTCTTTTCCCTTGCATTGCTGCGTATTGTCACTGCTGTGATGACCTGATGCTCCCTGTCGGAAAGCATCTTCAGCATCCTGACGGCATCCTCCCTGTCCTTTGGCTTTCCCATGATCTCTTCGCCGCAGAGCACCATCGTGTCTGATGTGACGAGGATCTCGTCATCTTCCAGTGGTCTGTGGAACCCGTGGGATTTTCCGATGGACATGACTTCCGGGACCTTGGTGTGAGGTGTGTCAGGGGAGTACCTTTCCTCGAATGTGTTACCTGTGTCGACGGTGAATTCCAGGTCCAGCGCTGCGAGCAGTTCCTTCCTTCTCGGAGAGCCGGAAGCCAGGATTATCTTCTTTCCCTTTATGTCCATAGCCGATCCTAGAATTTTGCCTTGTAGACCTGTGATTCGAACACCCAGGTGCCCTGGGCCTTCATTGCCTTCTCGATGAATTCCCTTACGACAGCCTTTCCGCCAGGTCTTTCCGAAACGATGTCAGCTGCCTCCCTGGCTTCCTCGGCTGCGTCGCATGGGGCAATCCCGATGCCTGCGGCCTGCAGTACCTCGACATCCGGAAGGTCATCTCCAAAGTACATGACTTCGTCCCTCCTGAGCTTGTGCCTGCGGCAGAAATCGTCGAAATCCTCGATCT
>JAGHSC010000118.1 GCA_018066065.1 Candidatus Cryptobacteroides faecihippi | reverse complement strand
GGGCCGACCGATGGAGAGGTTGTCTTCTCCACAGCAATGGTAGGTTATCCGGAATCACTGACAGACCCTTCCTATTCTGGTCAGATTCTCTGTGTCACCTATCCTCTGATAGGAAATTACGGTGTACCGGAAGAAGGAGCTGACGAAAACGGAATTTCCAGGAACTTCGAATCCGAGAAGATCTGGGTGAGGGGAATGGTGATCAGCAGCTATTCCTTCGACTACAGCCACTGGGATGCGGTCAAGAGTCTCGACGAATGGCTCAAGGAACAGAAGATCCCTGGAATCTACGGAATCGACACAAGGGCCGTCACACAGCTCCTCAGGGAGAAGGGATCGATGCTCGGAATGATCGTTCCGGACGGCGTGGAGAAGGATTTCCCGGTCGATGACCCTAACCTCGAAAACCAGATCGCCATCGTAAGCTGCAAGGAAGTGATAGAGTATGGAAAGGGCGAGAAGACAGTCGTGATGGTCGACTGCGGCGTCAAGCACAACATCCTCCGCTGCTTCATGGACAGGGGGGTCAAGGTCATCCGCGTGCCATGGGACTACGACTTCAACAAGCTCGAGTACGACGGACTTTTCATCTCCAACGGTCCCGGCAACCCTCAGTTCTGCAACGTCACCGTTGCCAACATCAGGAAGGCCATGCAGGGAGACAAGCCGATCTTCGGAATCTGCATGGGCAACCAGCTGCTCGCAAGGGCCGCCGGAGCCAACACCTACAAGCTGAAGTATGGTCACAGAAGCCACAACCAGCCTGCAAGGATGGTGGATTCCAACAAGTGCGTGATCACTTCGCAGAACCACGGATTCGCTGTTGACGACAAGACACTCGGACCTGACTGGGAGCCATGGTTCATCAACATGAACGACGGCACGAACGAAGGCATCCGCCACAAGTCCAAGCCATTCTGCTCTGTCCAGTTCCATCCTGAGGCAAGCAGCGGCCCGACCGACACCAATTTCCTGTTTGACGAATTCATCAGCAAGTTATGAAGAACACGAACATAAAGAAAGTCCTGATCCTTGGATCCGGTGCACTCAAGATCGGTCAGGCAGGAGAGTTCGACTACTCCGGTTCACAGGCCCTCAAGGCACTCCGCGAGGAAGGAATCGAGACAGTCCTCATCAACCCTAACATCGCAACCGTCCAGACATCGGAAGGTGTCGCAGACAAGATCTATTTCCTCCCTGTGACCTCGTTCTTCGTCGAGAAGGTCATCGCAAAGGAGCAGCCACAGGGCATCCTCCTCTCGTTCGGAGGCCAGACCGCGCTTAACTGCGGTGTGGAGCTCTACGAGAAGGGCATCCTTGAGAAATACAATGTCCAGGTGCTTGGAACACCTGTACAGGCCATCATGGACACAGAGGACCGCGACCTCTTCATCAAGAAGCTTGACGAGATCGGCGTCAAGACGATCAAGTCACAGCCGGCTTCCACCATGGAAGAGGCCAAGCAGGCCGCAGCGGAACTCGGATTCCCGCTCATCGTCAGGGCAGCCTATGCTCTCGGCGGACTCGGCTCAGGCTTCTGCGACAACATGAAGGAGCTTGAGGAGATCTGCGAGAAAGCATTCTCATTCTCCCCTCAGGTCCTCGTCGAGAAGTCCCTCAATGGCTGGAAGGAAATTGAATATGAGGTGGTGCGAGACCGCTACGACAACTGCATCACCGTCTGCAACATGGAGAATTTCGACCCGCTCGGAATCCACACCGGAGAATCGATCGTCGTCGCTCCTTCGCAGACTCTCTCCAACAATGACTATTACTACCTCAGGGAGCTTTCCATCAGGATTGTCCGCCATGTCGGGATCGTGGGTGAGTGCAACGTCCAGTTCGCCTACGACCCATTCGCAATGGACTACCGTGTCATCGAGGTCAATGCCCGACTCAGCCGTTCTTCAGCCCTTGCATCCAAGGCAACCGGTTATCCTCTTGCCTTCGTTGCAGCCAAGCTCGGTCTCGGCTACGGTCTCTTCGACCTGAAGAACTCAGTGACAAAGACAACCCCTGCATTCTTCGAGCCTGCACTCGACTACATCGTCTGCAAGATTCCTCGCTGGGACCTCAGCAAGTTCCATGGCGTCTCACGCAAGATCGGCTCATCCATGAAGTCCGTCGGCGAGGTCATGTCGATCGGACGTTCGTTCGAGGAGGCAATGCAGAAGGGTC
>JAGHSC010000262.1 GCA_018066065.1 Candidatus Cryptobacteroides faecihippi | reverse complement strand
GCTTCTCGTAAAGTGTGAAATAGCACAAGTTAGTACCTCTCACAATGTCGTACTCTCCTTCTTCAGTTTTGAAACCGACACAGGAAACAGACAGGAAAGACGGCGTTGGGCGGACCTTCGCAAATGTGAATTCACCATCAAGGTTGGTAATAGCGTAGAGGGTATCCCTTCCATTCACGAGCGTGACGGTAGCTCCATTCAAAGGTATTGTTCCCTTTATTCCTTCCTTTGCATGTAGCACCTTGCCCCGCACCACGACAAGCGAATCTGTACGAGTCTGTCCGCGTAGAGATCCGCAAAATACAAATAAAAGAAGAGCCAGGAATGTAATTGTTTTTTTCAACACTTACAGCATTAATGTGTGGGCTGATAGAAAACTGCAGCAGAAGACTGTTTCTGCTGCAGTTGTTCATTTTGCAGTTGGAGTGACCGGAAGGTGCCTAAGCCTCTTCCCACTGGGCGCGGAGGAGGTTGACGGCTGCGGTGACGATCGCTGCGCGATCCTCTCCGGCCATTCCGCACTCGAAGCTGACGTACTTGTCGTAGCCCATTTCCTTGAGTGCCCTGAATCCTTCAACGTAGTTGTCAAGCTCGCCATTCTCGCCAGGCATCTGTCTGGTGCCGCGGCTGGCGATGTGGACGTGCTGGAGGTACTTCTTTCCGGCAGACATGAGTGCGCCGTAGTCGGAAGTCTCTTCCATCATGTGCCAGAAGTCGCCCATGGCCTTTACGCCCTCGCTGTCGGCATCACGTGCGATTGCAGCTGCATCGCCGACAAGGCGCAGGTAGAAGGCTTCCCTTCTGTTGAGAGGCTCGAGGATGACGGTCGTGCCGTGCTCCTTTGCGAATTCACCAAGCTCATGGAGCTCAGAGCAGAGATAGTCGCGGGTCTCCATTGTGTGAGGCTTGCATGGAAGCTGTCCGTTGAAGGCAGGAACCATGATCACACCGGTGGAACCGATCTCACCTGCAGCGACGATGATCTCGCGCATGCTTGTGTCGAAGGCAGCCTTGACAGCAGGATCCTCGGCGAGGATGAATCCATCGAAGCCTGCACAGATTGCAGAAACCTTGATGTTGCGTCCTGAAAGGGCGTCCTTGATCTCCTGGACTCTTCCTGCAAGTCCGCGTCCGCCCGGCTCGAAGCCGTTGACACCGAGATTCTCCATGAAGTCGAACTTCTCGGCAAGGCTTTCACCTGGAGCAGTCCCTTCCTGGAAAGAGATGTTGAGTGCGACATCGCAAGCCTTCTTCGCATCCTTGCACGAAGAGGCGCAGCCTGGAAGCAAAGAGGCAGCGGCAAGAGCCGCTGTCCCTGTTGCAGAGGTCTTTAAGAATGATCTCCTGTCCATATCTATGGATTATCTGCCTGTTCCCGGTACAGGAACCTTGTACTTGGCCATGTCGAGAGGTCCGAGCTCGAGCTTCTCTGGAGTGAGGTCCATCTCAGCTGCGCTGATCTGATCCCAGTCTACTTCTGCTCCGGTGTAGGCAGCCTCGCGGCCCATCACACCACAGAGAGTTGACATGCCGCACTCTGCAGCCTCATTGTGAGCGGTGCCCTTGCGGATGTGGTTGACCCAGTCGACGTGCTCGAGGGTGTAAGGATCGTGCTGCTGGAATTCAGCGCTTGCTGCTTCCTGGTCGAACTGCCAGATGATGTTGCCCTGGAGGTCGCGGATTGCGAAGTCCTCAGAGCTCCAGTAACCCTTGGTTCCGTGGACGGCCTCGCTTACCTTGGTAGCGGTTCCGTCGATCTGGCGGCACATTGAGTGGAGGTGAATTCCGTTCTCATATTCAAAGTCGACGCTGAAGTTGTCGTACTGGTCGCCTGTGACTCTGCGCTGGCGGCTACCTACAGCCCTTGCCTTGAGTGGGTGCTTGCAGCCGATCATCCAGTTGAAGACGTCGATGTTGTGGACGTGCTGCTCAACGATGTGGTCGCCTGAAAGCCATGTCCAGTTGACCCAGTCGCGGATGGTCCATTCCATGTCGGTCCAGCCCTTCTGGCGCTCTCTGTACCAGAGCATTCCCTGGTTCCAGTAGACGTTTCCTCCAGTGATCTCGCCGATGAGACCTTCCTGGATCTTCTTGAATGACTCTACGTAAGGGCGCTGGTGGTGGCGCTGGGTACCGCAGACGACGCTGAGGCCCTTTGCATCAGCCTGCTTTGAAGCAGCCATGATGGTACGGTAACCCTTTGAATCGACAGCGATAGGCTTCTCGAGGAATGAGTGGACACCCTTCTCGGTTGCGTAGGCGAAGTGGGTAGGGCGGAACACAGGAGGAGTGGGGACGATGACCATGTCGACTCCTGAGTCGATGAACTGCTTGTAGGCGTCGACGCCGATGAAGCAGCTCTCCTGAGGCACTTCCTGCTTCCAGTCGTTGATGAGCATCTCGCGGACGCCGTTGAGGCGGTCCTCGAAGACGTCGCCGAGGGCTGTTACCTTGATGCCGTCAGCTGCGTTGAGAAGGTTAACGATAGCACCTGATCCTCTGCCGCCGCATCCGATGAGACCGACCTTGAGCTCCCTGCCTTCGATGGCCTTGTCTGGAAGTTCTGGGATGTAGTACTCGTCCGGGCTCCTGAGAGGAGTCATCTTGTCACCCTTAGGACCGCAGGATGCCAGCATAGGGGCACCTACGAGACCTGCGACACCAAGCTTTGCACTTGCGCCGAGGAATGATCTTCTGTCCATTTTCTTGCTCATAGCGTGATTGTGTTTATTAGTTATGTTGTATCAGATTCCGATTCCTTCCGGTACGTCGCAGACAACGCGGAAGCCGATTCCCTTGATGTCGGAGTACCACCAGATGCTCTTTGGGTTCTGAGGGTCGGTGCGCAGCCATGCGTCATTCTGTGAATGGCTTCTGCTTGCGCAGCGTACCTTCGATGCGTCGTCGGCGTAGCATCCACCTCTGACGACGTGCTCCTCGCCGCTCTGCGGACCCTTCGGATCAAGGGCTCCGTCGGCAATCTTCGAGTAGGCGTCCTCGGCATACCAGTCGGAGCAGTACTCCATGACGTTGCCGAGCATGTTCTTTAGGCCGAACGGATTGGCCTTGACCTCGGAAGCTTCCTGAGTCTTGTTGCCGCTGACTTTCTCGTAGACGACATAGCGGCGGATCATCGTCGTGTAGGCTGACTTGAACTTCCTGATGAAACCTTCGCTTGAGAAATCCTTAGGGTTTACTTCGAAGAAGTATGGAGTGTCGGTGCCTCCCCTGGCTGCATACTCCCATTCGGCTTCGGTAGGAAGGCGGTAGCTGCGGCCGGTCTTGAGTGAGAGCCACTGGCAGAAAGTCGATGCGGAGTAGTAGGACATCGTGATGGCAGGGCGCTCGCCCATGCCCCATCCCTGGTCAGGGAAGCCGAACGGAGGGGTCGGGCCGCTGACGGCGTCGCAATCCTCCCTCTGGTTGTTGGCGTAGATCTTTGCAGGAGGGGTTCGTCCCTCGGACATCGTCTCGTTGTAGAACTCCCAGAACTGGTCCCATGTGACCTCGACCTCGCTCATGAAGAACGGAGAGATCCTGACTTTCTTCTGCGGACCTTCGTCTGCGTTGCGGAAAGGCTCGCTCTCGGGGCTTCCGAGCATGAACTCGCCGCCTGGGATGGCGACCATGTGAATCTTTGCGGAGGTTCCCGGAACGGTCTCGTCGAAGGTCTCGAACCTGGTGACGACCGCAGCGGAATCGTACTTCACTCCCGAGTTGCCGCTGACCACCTTGCCCTTGAGGCTCTTGTGCTCGTAGCCCGGGATCTGGTGCCCTGCATCGAGGTGGCAGCTGATGCACTGGAGTCCCAGCTTCTCGACATTCTCCTCGTAGTGGAGATGTGCGGTGATGCCCTCATCGGAGATTCCCTCCGGGTAGAGGTTCTCATGACACTTCTCGCATGATTCGTTGTAGACTATTCCGGTTGCATATTCAAGATTTCTCCTGGATTCCCAGTCGATCTCGTCCTTGTCCTTGGTGAGCTTGGTCCAGATGTCCTTCGCTCCGATCCTGGCCTTGGTCATCCAGTATCTCATCGGGGCTGCTTCCTTTGGCGGGAGGTGGCACTCGGCGCAGTCCACGACGGTGCCTGTCTTTCCATTGTGGTGGACGGATTTCTTCCAGTCGGCATCGGCCTGCTCATGGTAGTGGCAGCTCATGCAGTACTCGCTGGAAGAGCTTCTGGCCATCTTGTCGGCGACCAGGATCATTATGATGACGCCAAGGGCCAGTCCTCCGAGGATGGACAGCATGATGGCCTTGGCGTTAGACTTCTTGTTTTTCTTCTCAGACATGATGCTTTTCGAGATTTAACCTCTAAATATAGGTATTTTTCGTCGATCGGACAAAAAAAGACCCTTGAGCGGCATCAAAATCCCGTTTCAGCTGAGGAAGACGAAGATGTAGTAGAGCATGATGCCCGATGCGGCAAGCTTGATTCCGGTGCCGCAGAGGAAGCCCAGAAGGGCCCCGAAGGCTGATTTGAGTGACTGCCATCCATCCTTTCCTGCAAGCAGGAGCTCTGCGAGGAAAGCACCCAGGAAGGTGCCCAGGAATATTCCCACAGGGGGGACGAACATGCCCACTATCAGACCTGCGATGGCTCCGCGGCCCGCGGCCTTGCTGCCGCCTGTGACCGCTGTGAACTTGGCGGGGACGACATAGTCCACGATGGTGACAATGATGGTGACTGCCAGCCAGACCAGCAGGAATGTCAGGGTCATCGGGTCTCCTGCCTTGTCCATGCCCTCGCCCCAGATGTACAGCAGGAGCAGGCCCACCCAGCTGACGGGAGGACCAGGCAGCCCCGGAAGGATGCTTCCGACGATGCCGATGATGCCGCAGAGGACTGCGATGACGATCAGTGCTGTGGACATGGGTGGTTGGATTGGCTGCTAGGACATCGCTGCCTCGACGTCGTCCGGAAGGATCGGGAGACGGTTCGGACCTGTGCGGCGCGCTCCGTCTGCGGTGACGAGGACATCATCCTCGAGGCGGATGCCGCCGAAGTCGTAGTAGCTCTGGAGCCTGTCGAAGTTGACGAAGCCCTTGCCGGTGCCTTCTGCCTTCCACTTGTCGATGAGGGCAGGGATGAAGTAGATGCCCGGCTCGTCGGTGATGACATTGCCCGGAACGAGCCTGCGGGCCATCCTTAGGCTTCCCAGGCCGAGCTGTGTCGAGCGTGTCTGTCAGGTTCGTAGCCCACGATCTTCTCGCCGAGGTCTTCCATGTCGTGCACGTCCAGGCCCATGTTGTGGCCGAGTCCGTGAGGCTGGAAGAGGCC
>JAGHSC010000082.1 GCA_018066065.1 Candidatus Cryptobacteroides faecihippi | reverse complement strand
CTGGCTGCGGGCGTTAAGAGCCTCGCTCGTGGCCTTTGCAGCCTTGACCTTGCCCTTGCCTTCCCACAGGGGAATGCTGATGCCGGCACCGATTCCCTGAAGGCTGGTCCCGGCAATCCTTTCGCTGACGTAGCCGACGGAGAACTTCGGAAGCCACTCAGCCTGAGCGAGCCTTACCTGGTTCTCTGCGTTCCTGGACTGGGCGGCGATTGCCTGGAGTTCCGGATTGACGCTTTCGGCGTGGGCATACCATTCCTCGAAGTCCTCGGGTAGGAGCGACACGCAGAAGGCGTCGTCGTCGACCTTGATCTCCCTGCCTCCGTTCAGCCTGGCAAGTTCGTCCTCCAAGCTCCTGAGATTGATCTCGTTGGACTCGAAATCCTTTCTCGCGGCCACAAGGTTGAGGACCGCCTTCCTGAGGTCGAGGGTTGAGATCTCTCCCTTGTCGGACAGCCTCTGGGATGCGTCCGCGATTGACTGGGCGCTGTCGAGCCTGCGTCTGAGGGCATTCGCGAGAGCATTGTGGTAGACGATGTCGATGCAGGTCTTCTCTGCCTCGAGCAGGATGGCCTTCCGCTGGGTTGCATATTCAAAGTCAGCGACGGTGGCCTCTCCCCTCGAGATCATCTTCCTGTAGTGGTAGACGGTAGGGAAGTCGAAGGTCTGGGTCACGTTGAGGTCAAGCCTGTTGCCCTGGTCCTTCGGGGTTCCCCAGAGGTAGCCGAGCTCGACTTCAGGATCGGCCGGGGTCAGGCCTGTGCGGGCTTCAGCCTTGATGGCCTCGGTCTCCGCGCGGAGAGCCTTCAGCGTCGTGTTGTTGCCCTCCACTGAAGATAGTACCGAGCTCCAGTCCTGGGCAACCAGTGACAGCGCGCTGAGCAGTGCCACTGATGCTGTTATCATTCTTTTCATTTCTTTTCCTCCTTTGCCGCTGATCTTCCGGCCAGCCATTCGTACATGATCGGAAGGATGTAGATGTTGAGCAATGTTGAAGTTATCAATCCGCCGAGGACCACGATGGCCATCGGGCTCTGGATCTCGTTTCCGGACTTCTCGCCGCTGAGCACAAGCGGAATCAGCGCGAGAGCCGAGGTGAGAGCCGTCATGAGGATAGGGTTGAGCCTGTCTGCCGAGCCGCTGAGCACGCTCTCGCGGACCGACATGCCGCATCCATGGAGATGCTGGTATCTGGAAATCAGCAGCACACCATTGCGCACGGCGATTCCAAGCAGGGTGATGAAGCCGATCGTCGCCGGGATGCTGATCACGCCCGAAGCGATCCTGACGGCGAAGATTCCACCGATCAGTGCGAATGGGAGCGAGCAGAGCACAAGCATCGACAGCGGCACATCCTTGAACTCTCCATGGAGGAGAAGGAATATGCAGAACAGTGCGAGGATGGTTGCCAGGGCGAGCGTCCTGTTGGCGTTGCGGGCGCTTTCGAACTGGCCGCCGTACTCGATGCGGTAGCCCTCAGGAAGGGTCACGTTCTCGGAGATTGCCTTCTTGATGTCCTCTACGGTGCTGACCACATCGCGGCCGCTGGTGTTGGCCGAGACGACCAGCTTGCGCTGCACATTTTCGCGCGAGATGGCGTTGGGACCGGTTGTGGAGACAATCTCGGCGACCTCGCTGAGAGGGACCTTTCCGCCGTCCGGAGTGTCGATCAGTGCGTTCCTGACACCCTCGATCGACTCTGTGTAGTCCTCGTTCAGCCTCATCACGACATCGAAGCGCTGCTGTCCCTCGTAGATGTCGGAGACCTTCTCACCGGCATAGGCCAGGGTGATGAACCTGTTGAACTCCTCCATCGTGATGCCGTACCTTGCAAGTGCGGCCCTGTTGGCCCTGACCTGCAGCTGAGGCGAATCGGTGATCTGCTCGACCGCTACATCGACCAGTCCCTCGATGCCGCTGATGCAGCCCTTGATCGAGTTGCCCATCATCAGCAGGGAGCTGAGCTCCGGACCGAAGATCTTGATCGCGATGGCAGCCTGCGTTCCGGAGACCATGTGGTCGATCCTGTGTCCGAGAGGCTGTCCGACGGTCGCTGCGATGCCAGGGATGGTGGCCAGCTTGGCCCTCATCTCGTCGAGGATCTGCTCGCGGTTGCGCTTTCCGGTCTTGAATCCGACCTCGAGCTCACAGCTGTTGGAAGTCTGTGAATGCTCGTCCAGCTCGCCGCGGCCTGTCCTTCTGGCTGTCTTGGTCACCTCCGGGATCTCGTGCAGAAGCTTCTCCATCAGGTTTCCAATCTCGTCGCTTACCTCCAGGCTAGTGCCCGGAGCGGTCACGGCTGCGATTGTGGCGGAACTCTCGTTGAAGGTAGGGAGGAATGCGCTTCCCATCGTCAGGAATGAGACGATTGCGGCGGCAAACAGGGCTGCAACCCCGCAGACTGCCACCTTCTTGTGCGCCAGCACCCACTTCAGTGATTTTGAATATCCGCGCCCGAGAGCTGCGGTGAACTTTTTCTCCTTTTCGTTCCGTGCGAGATAGTCATCGCCTGTGAGCATCATCCTGCAGAGCAGCGGAGTCAGCGTCATGGCCACGACCAGAGACATGAAAAGCGCAATTATGTAAGTGATTCCCAATGGCTTCAGCAGCCTGCCCTCCATTCCGCTGAGGAAGAAGAGGGGAGTGAATGCCACCATCACGATTAGGGTCGCATTGATCATCGACGAACGGATCTCGCTCGATCCGTCGAAGACGACCTTTAGCACGTCCTCACGCTCCTGCGGAGCCTTCGCATGGTTCTGCCTCAGTCTCTTGTAGACGTTCTCCACGTCGATGATCGCATCGTCCACGAGCGAGCCGATCGCTATGCACATTCCGCCAAGGGTCATCGTGTTGATGTCCATTCCCAAGAGCCACAGGACGATGAGCGTGGCGAGCAGGGAAACCGGGATGGCAATGACGGAAATCATTGTGGTCCTGAAGCTTCCGAGGAAGAGGAACAGGATCAGGATGACGAAGAGGGCTCCTTCCAGCAGGGCTTCGGCCACATTGCTGACTGAAGACTCGATGTAGTCGGCCTGGCGGAGCACCCTGGTGTCCATGATGACGTCGTCCGGGAGGGTCTTTGCAATCTCGTTCAGGTTCTTCTCGATCGCTGCGGTGACCTGCAGGGTGTTGATGTTCGGCTGCTTGCTGATGGAAAGCAGCACGGCTGGCTTGCCGTCCATCGACGCATGACCCATCTTCACAGCGGATCCGATCTTCATCTCGGCCACGTCGGAGATGACCACAGGCTTGCCTCCATTCATCTTCACCAGGGTCCGCCCGAGTTCCTCCAGGTCGGTCGTGCGACCAATCCCGCGGAGAGCATATTCATTGCCGAAGTCCCTGATCACTCCGCCTTCGGAGTTGATGCTGAGCGATGTGGCTGCAGCCTCGAGCTCTTCATAGGTGACGTGGTAGGCCATCATCTTCTGAGGGTCCGCCAGGATCTGGTATTGCTTGTAGTCGCCTCCGATGACGGTCACCTGAGAGACTCCGCCGGTGGCCAGGATGGCTGGCTTCACCGTCCAGTCCGTCAGGGTGCGGAGGTCCATCTGGGATGTCTCCCCGGTGGACTGGAGACCAACGAATATGATCTCGCCCATGACGCTTGACTGCGGTGCGAGGACAGGCGTCACGTAGGCAGGGAGCTCCTCGCTGATGGTGACGAGCTTCTCGGAAACGATCTGCCTTGCCTTGAGTACATCCATTCCCCAGTTGAATTCAACCCAGACGAATGAGTTGCCGAACTTTGACGAGGACCTTACGCGGCGCACCTTGGTGGCTCCGTTCATCGCGGTCTCGATCGGGAATGTAACCAGCTTCTCGACTTCCTCGGCTGCCATTCCGTGCGCGTCGGTCATGACGACGACGGTCGGAGCGGTCAGGTCAGGGAACACGTCGATGTCCATCTTCCCTGCAGCCACGATGCCACCGACGACCACGAGGGCCGAGCCGAGAAGCACCAGCAGCTTGTTCTTCAGGGAGAATTGTATTATGCTGTTCAACCAGTTCATAGTCAGCTGCATCAATGGTTATGTCCTGCGTGTGGGTCGAGTGCGCCGGAAGCCTGTGCAAGCTTCACGAACATCGCACCCTTGCTGACGATTCTCTCACCGCCCTCGAGTCCGGACTTGATCTCGGTCCTGATTCCGTCGGTGACTCCAACCTTGACAGGAGTCTTCTCGAAGAACTCAGGGGTGAGCTGCCTGTAGACGAAGAAGTTGCCCTGCTCCTCGATCAGTGCGCCGTTGGCGACTGTGACTGCAGAGGCTGACGACGTGGTCTTGATGTAAGTCTGCACGAAGGATCCCTGGATGAATCCGCCGTTGTTGGCGACTGAGAAGGTCACAGGGATGAGAGGGCTTTCGGCAGACACTGCCTTGCCGTAGCCGATGAGCTTTCCTCCCAGGTCCTCGAGGGTCCAGACAGAGTCGCTGCCCATCACCTTGAAGGTGGCTCCGCTGATGTTCATGAGCTGTGAATAGTACTTCGGCTGGACTTCTGCCACGATCTGGACCTTGCTGCTCCTGGAGACGACTGCCAGAGTCTGTCCGGCCTGGACGAACTGTCCGTTGCTGACTGCCACTGATGTGATGGCTCCCGCGATCGGAGACTTCACGCTCTGTCCGCTGGTGCTGAAGTTGTCCCTGAGGCTGTTGTAGAGGGCCTTTGCGGTCTCGTATGCAGCCTTCGCGGACAGCAGCTCTCCCTCGGAGACGATCTTCTCCTCGGCCAGGGCTGCCTTCCTTTCGTACTGGCTCTTGGCAAGGTTGTAGTCGGCCTCGGCCTGGGCGTAGCGCACTGCGAGGTTGTTGTCGGCCATGCCGCTGCTCTTGATCTGGCAGAGGACTTCGCCCTGACGGACCTCGCGTCCCTCGATGAGGGCATTGCCGCTGATGCTGACGATTCCGTCAGCCAGGGCTGTGATGGTGCTTTCCTCGCCCTGGAACGGCTGGACCTGTGCCACGGTCTTGATGACCTGGCCGAAAGGCTCCACCCTTGCTTCCTCTGTCGCGAAGTCGACGTTCCAGCTCTTCTCCTTCGAGAATGCGGCTCCGTTGCTGCTCTTCACCTCGCATTCCTCCGCATATTCCTCAGCCTCCTCGTCGCAGTCGAAGGCCTTGACAGGGATGCTGACGGTCTCGCCCTCGATGATGAACGAGAGGGTGCCGTCTCCTGTCACATGGTTGTCTAACTCGAACTCGAATATTCCAGGAGTGGCAGAGACGGTGGCACTCTGCGAGTGTTTGTGCCCGCCGATCGCCATGACGGCCTTGACTTCGCCTTCTGTCAGCGGCTTGAAGTCTGAGAGCCTGGTGATGTGCGCAAGTATCTCTGTCTCTTCGCCTTTCACCATCGGGGCGAACTCTGTGAAGACCTCCCAGGAGTCGCTGTAGCCTGAAAGGGTCAGGGCTGCGTGGCCGTGGCCATGTCCGTGGCCATGCTCATGGGCATGCTCGTGCTCGTGTTCGTGTTCGTGGGCTTCTCCCTCGTGGTGGTGATGCTCTCCCTCGTGATGGTGAGCCTCTTCCGTGTGCTCATGCTCCTCTTCGCCGTGGCTGTGGCCTGAATTGTGGCATCCCCAGAGAACCACTGAGCACATAAGTGTCAATGCTATGAATCTCTTCATGATATGTTTCTATTGATTGGATTTTGTGCAACTGCGTGATGCGGCCTGGTCGTGGGACTAGGTCGCGGGCCGTCCATCATCCGATGGCGGCGTCAGGTCAGGCAACCGGGGGAGCCCTGAACCCGTTCAGGGACGGGTGAGGGTCTGATTCCAAAGGAGGATCGTCTGCAATCCTTTGATTGTAAGCCTCTTGCTCGGATGGGGCGGAGCAAGGTCTGTCAGGCTCGAGGATGGCGACCAGCTGCATGAAGCATGGGACGTTGTCCTGAACCTCCTGGAATGTGAATATGTCGGAAATCTGGTCTGCTCCATGCTGTGGGAGATGATGGTGTTCCGCGTCATCTTCATCGTGGGAGAGCAGCTCGCAGCAGACCGGGTCGAATGAATTGTGCCTTACATGGTCGTGTGGTACCGCCGCGTGAGCAAAGAACGCGAGGTACAGGATCAGGAATGCTGCGCTTATGTGAGAGTTTCTCGACATGAAGGCAAATATATGAAAAATTTACATCAATTATTCGTAAAATTGCAGCCATTATGGAAAGAGAACTAACACTTAACGAAATCTACAGGGCATCCCATGTGCTCAAGACCACCATACGCAGGACAAGCCTGATCGTTGCCCCATCTGTCAGGAAGGATTGTGAAGTCTACATCAAGCCGGAGAACCTCCAGGTCACCGGTTCCTTCAAGGTCAGGGGAGCCACCTACATGATCTCCCAGCTCTCGGATGAGGAAAAGTCGCGCGGCGTCATCGCCAGCTCTGCGGGAAACCATGCCCAGGGTGTCGCGCTTGCGGCTTCTGCCAATGGCATCAATTCCATCATCTGCCTTCCTTCCGGTGCTCCGATCTCCAAGGTCGAGGCGACGAGAAGCTATGGCGCAGAGATCTGCCTTGTCCCGGGCGTCTACGACGATGCCTACAGGAAGGCTCTCCAGCTCAGGGACGAGCGTAGGATGACTTTTGTCCATCCATTCAACGATCCGATGGTCATTGCCGGCCAGGGTACGATCGGTCTGGAGATCCTCGATGACCTTCCGGATGTTGATGCCATCATAGTTCCGGTCGGTGGCGGCGGCCTCATCAGTGGCGTTGCCTATGCAGCGAAGCAGCTCAAGCCAGGCATCAAGGTCTACGGTGTCCAGGCTGCCGGTGCTCCGAGCATGGTCAGAAGCCTCGAGGATGGCCATCTTGGCCGTCTTTCAAGCGTTTCCACGATTGCTGACGGAATCGCTGTGAAGGAGCCTGGCAACCTGACCTACGACCTTTGCAGCAAGTATGTGGACAGGATCATCACCGTCTCTGACGATGAGATCTGCGCTGCGATCCTCCTTCTTCTGGAGAAGCACAAGCTCATCGCCGAGGGCGCTGGAGCTGTCTCCGTTGCGGCTGCGATGTTCGGCGGCCTTCCTCTTGAAGGAAAGAAGGTTGCATGCGTCGTGAGTGGAGGAAATGTCGATGTGACCATCCTGAACAGGATCATCAACCGTGGCCTTCAGATGAACGGACGTCTCTGCACCCTGTCGCTTGAGCTTGCCGACCGTCCAGGCCAGCTTGTCGGCGTCAGCAAGATCATCTCCGACCTTGGTGCGAATGTCACGGGAGTGCTTCACAGGTGGACGAACACCAACATCGATGTGAGCTCATGCATCCTTCAGGTTTCCATGGAGACCAGGGACAGGGAGCACATCCTTCAGATCAAGGAGCGCCTGATTTCCGAGGGATTCGAAATCGTGGCTGAGGAATAGGCTTCCTTTCGCCCCTGGGATGCTTTGCTTTTTGCCTGATAATTCTTACATTTGAATATTCACAAACTCAAAGTTCATCACTATGAAGAGAATTCTCGTCACACTGATGTCCATGCTCCTCCTTTTCGGTGGAGTCGAGGCATCCGCTCAAAGTCTTCTTCAGAAGGCTGCCGAGGCTGCCAAGAAGGAAGCTGCCAAGAAGGCCGCTGAACTTAAGGAAGCTGCGAAGAACGCTGCAAATCAGGCAGTCGAAGGAGCAAAGAATACCGCTACCCAGACCGCTGAGTCTGCCGTTGGGACTGCTAATCAGGCCGTCGAGGGCGCCAAGAGTGCTGTCAACGGTGCCGTCAATCAGGCTGCTGGAGCCGCGGCCGATGCAGCAGGAGCACCCATCCCTACCTCTTCCCTCCGCTTCAGCTCAGCGAAGCCATCAGGCGTTGTCTACTATGTCAGCGCAGAGGGCAGCAACCGTGCCGATGGAAAGTCAGCCACGACTCCTCTCAAGGACATCCAGAAG
>JAGHSC010000264.1 GCA_018066065.1 Candidatus Cryptobacteroides faecihippi | reverse complement strand
TTCTACAGTCGCAGCCGTCCTCCTCAACAAGGCCATCGGCCACAACCTCACCTGCATCTTCGTAAACAACGGACTGCTCAGGAAGAATGAATATGAGGATGTGCTGGAGTCCTACAAGAACATGGACCTCAACGTCATCGGAGCGGACGCTTCAAAGGAGTTCCTCTCCGAGCTTGCCGGAGTGACAGAGCCTGAGGCCAAGAGAAAGATCATCGGAAGGCTCTTCGTAGAGACCTTCGACAAATACGCCAAGACCATCGAGAACGCACGCTGGCTCGCACAGGGCACCATCTACCCTGACGTGATCGAGTCCGCAGGCATCGAGGGCATCGCATCCAAGATCAAGTCGCACCACAATGTCGGCGGCCTTCCGGAAAAGATGAACCTCAAGATCGTCGAGCCTCTCAGGATGCTATTCAAGGACGAAGTCCGCAGGGTCGGACGCGCCCTCGGAATCAAGGACGAGCTTGTCGGCAGACATCCTTTCCCTGGACCATCACTCGCCATCCGCATCATCGGAGACATCACCGAGGAGAAGCTCAGGGTCCTCCGCGAGGCTGACGACATCTACATCAAGGGTCTCCGCAACTATGACTGCACAGCCCTCCACCTTCCTTCAGCTTCCGACCCACGCATCGAGGCGACCAACCTCTACGATGCAATCTGGCAGGCTGGAGTCATCCTCCTTCCGATCAAGAGCGTTGGAGTCATGGGCGATGAAAGAACCTACGAGAACCCAGTAGCTCTCAGAGCCGTAGTTTCAACGGACGCCATGACCGCAGACTGGTTCCATTTCCCATACGACTTCCTTGCAGATGTGTCCAACGAGATCATCAACAAGGTAAAGGGGGTCAACCGCGTAGTGTACGACATCTCGTCAAAACCACCGGCAACGATCGAGTGGGAGTAAAAACACCGGTTGACAAAAAAACGAGAACTGACAAATGGCAAACAAGATGAAGACTGCATCCCTCTGCGTGCAGGGAGGCTACAAGGCAAAGAACGGCGAGCCTATTGAACTGCCGATCATCCAGAGTACAACATTCAAGTACGACAACAGTGACGAGATGGCCCTTCTCTTCGACCTGAAGAAGGACGGCTATTTCTACACCAGGCTCGCGAATCCGACCAACGACGCCGTGGCACAGAAGATCGCACAGCTTGAAGGCGGTGTGGGAGCAGTCCTGACCTCCAGCGGCCAGGCAGCCAACTTCTACGCAATCTTCAACATCTGCGAGGCCGGAGGGCACGTCGTGGCTTCAAACGAGATCTACGGCGGGACGTTCAACCTTCTCTCCGTCACGATGAAGAAGCTTGGAATCGACTGCACATTCATCAGCCTTGATTCCACGGAGGAAGAGATCCAGGCAGCAATCCGCCCCGAGACCAAGCTCATCTTCGGTGAGACAATCTCGAATCCGGGCTGCCAGGTGCTCGACATCGAGAAGTTCGCAAATGTTGCCCACAGGAACGGAATTCCGCTCATCGTCGACAACACCTTCGCAACACCGATCAACTGCCGTCCATTCGAATGGGGTGCCGACATCGTCACACACTCCACGACCAAGTACATGGACGGTCTTGCAACCCAGGTAGGAGGAGCAGTGGTGGACAGCGGCAATTTCGACTGGATGGCCAGCGCAGAGAAGTTCCCAGGACTCTGTACCCCTGACGAATCCTACCACGGACTCACCTATGTCAAGGACTTCGGCAAGATGGGCTACATCACCAAGGCCGTCGCACAGATCATGCGCGACCTCGGCTCGATCCCGGCACCGCAGAACTCATTTCTCCTCCACCTCGGACTCCAGACTCTTCATCTCAGGATGGCCCAGCACTGCCGCAACGCACAGGCTGTCGCCGAATTCCTCCACGACGACCCTCGCGTGGCATGGGTACACTACTCAGGGCTTCCTGACGACCCGAACTACGCCAAGGCCCAGAAGTATCTCCCGAACGGATCATGCGGCGTCATCGCCTTCGGTCTCAAGGGAGACAGGGAAACCGCAATCAAGTGGATGGATTCCCTCGAGATGATCAACATCGTAACACACGTCGCAGATGCCAGGACCTGCGTCCTTCATCCAGCCAGCCACACGCATCGCCAGCTCTCCGACGAGCAGCTCCGCGAAGCCGGTGTCGCTCCTGACCTCATCCGACTCTCAGTCGGCATCGAGGACATCGAGGACATCCTTGCAGACATCAAGCAGGCTCTCGACAGGATCTAGCCGGCCCGACCGCCATAACGGAAAGAGAATGACCTTCAGCGACCAAGTCGCTGAAGGTCATTCTCTTTCTGCAGATCCCTCCCGGAGGGAAGTGAGAGAAAGCTACTTGTGGCGCTTGATGAGCTCAGCCTCAAGGTCAGCAATGCCGTAACCCTTGCTGACGAGCAGGACAAGAAGATGATAGATGAGGTCGGAAGCCTCGTAGATCATTCTCTCATCATCACCCTTAACAGCCTCGATCACAGTCTCGACAGCCTCCTCACCGACCTTCTGAGCCATACGAGGAGTACCAGCCTTGAACAGTGAAGTAGTGTAGGACTTCTCAGGCATCTGCTCGAAGCGACCCTTCACGACAGCTTCAAGCTCACGGATGAAACCAAGAGACTCCGGAACAGCCTCACCCCAGCAGGTCTTGGAACCCTTATGACAGGTAGGGCCATCAGGGATGGCACGGATGAGAAGGGTGTCACTGTCGCAGTCGACAGCAATGGAAACAAGGTGAAGGAAATTGTTGCTCGTCTCACCCTTGGTCCAGATCTTACCCTGGGAACGACTCCAGAAAGTGACGAGACCGGTCTCCTGAGTCTTCTGAAGAGACTCAGCATTCATGTAGCCAAGCATGAGCACCTGAAGAGTGTTCTGATCCTGGACGATAGCAGGGACAAGACCATCTGCTCCCTGCTTCAAATCTTCAAACTTTATCATATCATTTATCATTTAAGTTTCTAAATTCTGACATTGACTCCATCAGCGAGGAGCCTGCGCTTAAGTTCTTCAATCTTGATCTCACCATAATGGAATATGCTCGCGGCAAGAGCCGCATCAGCGCATCCCTTGGTAAGGACCTCCTCGATGTGCTCGATGCTGCCGGCGCCGCCTGAAGCGATCACAGGGATGGTCAGGAAGGAGGACATACGGGCATAAGCCTCACATGCATACCCATTCTTGGTGCCATCGTGGTCCATGGAAGTGAAAAGGATCTCACCGGCTCCCCTGTCCTGGACCTCGGCAGCCCAGCTGAACAGTTCCCTGTCAGTCTCCTTCTTCCCACCATGAGTCATCACCTGCCACTCAGGGCCATTCGTGCGTGCATCGATTGCGACGACCACAAACTGAGACCCATAGTGAGACGCGATCTGACCGATCAGCTCCGGATGGTAGACAGCTGCGGAATTGATGGTAATCTTGTCCGCGCCAGCATCCAGAAGCCTCGCAGCTTCATCAAAGGAAGAGATGCCTCCACCGACAGTGAAAGGGATATCGATTCTCTCCGAGATCCTGCGGACAAGGTCGGTGAAAGTCTTGCGGCCCTCCAGGGAAGCGCTTATGTCAAGATAGACAAGTTCATCGGCGCCCTGCGCAGAGTACTCGGCACCCATCTCGACAGGATCGCCAATCTCCTTCAAGCCCTCAAAGTTGATCCCCTTCACGGTCTGCCCGTTCTTGACATCAAGGCACGGAATGATTCTCTTAGCCAGCATATTCTTCAAAAAGTTCCTTGAGATTCAACCTGCCTTCGTAGATAGCCTTGCCAACGATGACAGACTTGAGTCCACGATCGTAAAGGACCCTGATGTCACCGGCACACGACACTCCCCCGCTGACTACGATCTCCGTGTCAGGGAACTGGACCTGGATCGAGGAGTAGAAATCCGCATCGACGCCCTGAAGCATCCCATCATGTGAAATCTCAGTGACAATAGCCTGCCTGACAAGCCCGCCGAATGCATACAGCACATCCGAAGCAGTTGCCTCGGAAGTCTGAAGCCACCCATGTGTGGCCACAAGGCCATTCTTCAAGTCAAGGCCGAGAATGATCCTCTCCCCATACTTCTCAAGCCAGCCGCGGAACGCATCCGGCTGAGCCACAGCGACACTGCCGCAGATGGCATAAGCCGCACCTGCATCGAGAACCGACTTGAGGGAGTCCTCAGACTTGATTCCTCCACCGAACTCGACGGTGAGGCCCGTCCCGGAAGCAATGGCCTCGAGAACCGCAAGGTTCTTCGGCTGTGAAGCCTTTGCGCCTTCCAGGTCAACCAGGTGAAGCCTCTTCGCACCGGCGGCCTCGAACTCACGGGCCATCTCCACAGGATCTGACGAATAGACTTTCTTCTGATCGTAGTCACCCTGAGTCAGGCGGACACACTGTCCTCCGATCAGGTCAATTGCAGGAATGATGTTGAATCTGCTCATGCTATAGTTCAATGAAGTTCTTTAATATCCTGGCACCGACAGGACCGCTCTTCTCCGGATGGAACTGGGTCCCGTAGAAATTGCCCTTGCAAAGCGCCCCGCTGTAGCGGTCCGCACCATATTCAGTAACCGCGATGGTCTGGCTCTCATCCAGGTCAGGGCGGAAAGAATGGACATAGTAGACGAAGGATCCATCAGGAATCCCCTCGAAGAGAGGGCCTCTGAGACCGGTTATGGTGTTCCAGCCCATGTGAGGGATCTTCACCCCCGGCACTTCAGTGAAACGGCGGACCGAAGGGCTGAATATTCCAAGGCACGGAGTGTTTCCCTCCTCGCTCATCCGGCACATAAGCTGAAGGCCTATGCAGATGCCCAGGACAGGTTGGGTCAGACTCTTGATGACATCGATCAGCCCTTCCTCACGGAGACTCTGCATCGCAGAGGAAGCCTCACCCACGCCCGGCATTATGACATGGCTGGCCGAGCGGATCCTGTCCGGATCCGAAGTCACCTCATACTCTGCACCGAGACGCTTGAGGGCATTCTCCACAGACCTGAGGTTTCCAGCCTTGTAATCGATTATCGCTATCATAAGGTTCCCTTGCTTGATGGAAGTTCGTATGGAAAAGGAGTGAGGGAAACAGCCATGCGGAGCGCACGGGCAAAAGCCTTGAAGATGGCCTCAGCCTTGTGGTGCTCATTCTCACCCTGAGCCATGATGTGAAGGTTGCACTTCGCGCCGGCACAGACAGACTGGAAGAAATGGCTGAACATTTCTGTAGGGACATCGCCGACCTTCTCACGGCCGAACTCGACCTTCCACTGGAAATCGATCCTGCCGCCGAAATCGATCAGGACACATGCATCGCAGTCATCCATCGGAAGGACGAAGCCATAGCGGCCGATTCCGAGCTTTGAACCGAGAGCTGCATCTATTGCCTCGCCAAGAGCGATTCCGACATCCTCCATCGTGTGATGCTCGTCCACATTGAGATCTCCCGCTGCCCTGACATTCAGGGAAACACCGCCATGATGAGGGATCTGGTCGAGCATGTGGTCGAAGAAATCGAGACCGGTAGAAATCGAGTTCGACCCCGGGTTGTCCAGGTCGAGGTCAAGAGTTATGTCTGTCTCCTTTGTCTTGCGTACTATGCGGACATGACGGTCACCGAGCTTCTCGATCCCATTCTGCTGCTGGGCAGGGCCCACTCCGAGGACACGGAGAAGCCTGTCGTTCTCCGAAGGGGTACCGACGGTGATCCTGAGGCAGCCCTCACAACCCTTGACGCGCGTACGGTTGCGGACAATGAGCTTCTCGGCGATCAGCCTGTCGTACATTGCATCCGCGTCATCCACCTCGACAAGCAGGAAGTTGGCATCGCTTGGGTATATCTTCTTGACTGAAGGGCACTTTGCAAGTTCCTTCACAAGGCGGAACCGCTGTCCGACAGTCTCGGCGACATGAGCCTTCATCAATTCCTCATTGATCTTGCTCAGTGCCATCTTCTGGGCCAGCACATTGATGTTGTAAGGGTACTTCACCTTGGACATCATGGCGATGACCTGAGGGTCCGCAATGGCAAGGCCAAGCCTAAGGCCTGCCATTCCCCATGCCTTTGAAAGAGTCTGAAGAACCACGAGGTTCGGATATTCAGAGATCATCGACGAAAGCGAAGGCACGTCGGCGAAGTCGATGTAGGCCTCATCGAGCACGACGATGCCATTGAAACGCTTGAGAATATCCTCGATCTGGGCCTTTGGGAAAAGGTTGCCGCATGGGTTGTTCGGAGAACAGATGAACATCAGCTTGGTGTTCGAGTCCGCAGCCGCAAGCATCGCTTCCGTGTCCATCGTGAAGTCTGCATTGAGCTGTACCTTGCGGAATTCAATGTCATTTGTCTCGGCAGCCACGGAATACATGCCATAGCTTGGGGCGATCGAGACTGCATTGTCCTTTCCAGGAACGCAGAAGACCCTGTACATCAGGTCGATGGCCTCGTCGCTTCCATTTCCGATGAAAAGCTGTGAAGCATCGATGCCCTTGATTGAGGCGATCCTAGCCTTCAACGCCTTCTGATGAGGGTCGGGATAACGGTTGAGACCGTTGTTGTACGGGCTTTCATTGGCATCCAGGAAGATTTCCGGCTGCTTGTCGCCGCAATCATCCCTGGCTGTCGAATAAGCCTCGAGACCGAGTATGTTAGGCCTTACCAGGCCAAGAACTTCTTCTATCGTCATTTGTCTGTCAATTTCGTTCATTCTCCAAGTCTGACGGAGACCGCTGCTGCGTGAGCATCGAGCCCTTCTGCATTGGCCATCGTCCTGATCGTTCCACCAAGATTCCTGAGGCCGTCCTCAGAGATCTCCTGGATGGTCATTTTCCTCATGAAGGCATCCAGGTTGAGACCGCTGAAAGACCTGGCCCAGCCGGATGTCGGAAGAGTGTGGTTGGTGCCGGACGCATAGTCGCCCGCGCTTTCCGGAGTGTAGTTGCCCACGAAGACACTTCCCGCGGCATAGATCCTGTCGACGACAGACCAAGGGTCATCCATCGAGACGATCAGATGCTCGGACGCATATTCATTCGCAAAGTCGATGATGTCGCTCCTGTCCTTCAGGATGATGATGCGGCTGTGTGACAGCGACTTCATGATGATCTCACCGCGGCTGAGCTCGCGCGTCTGCCTCTCGATCGCAGCCTCGACAGCATCAGCGACCTCCACACTGTCACAGACGAGGAGGGACTGGCTGTCCGGACCATGCTCGGACTGCGAAAGGAAGTCTGATGCGACGAAATCAGGAACTGCGGTGGAGTCTGCAAGGACCATCACTTCTGAAGGGCCTGCAGGCATGTCGATGGCGGTCTGGGTGAGGCCGAGCATCTGCTTGGCCTTCATGACGAACCTGTTGCCTGGGCCATAGATCTTGTCGCAGCGGCCGATGGTCGGTGTGCCGAAGGCCATTGCAGCAACAGCCTGGGAACCACCGGTCTTGTAAATCTCGGTCACGCCGCAGAGTGCCGCGGTGTAGACAATCACAGGATTGGCCTTTCCGTCCTTGCCCGGAGGAGTGCAGAGAACGATCTCCCTGCATCCGGCCACCTTCGCAGGAGCAGCAAGCATGAGCACGGTGGAGAAGAGCGGAGCCCTTCCTCCAGGAATATACAGGCCTACTCTCCTGACAGGGACAGCCTTCTGAAGGCAGCGCACGCCAGGCGAAGTCACGACGTCGACCACCTTGGGAAGCTGTGCCTCATGGAACTTTGTGATGTTTGCAAGGGCAGCCTTGATGGCAGCCTTGAGATCCTCCGGGACAGAAGCCCCGGCAGCCTCGATCTCTTCCTGAGACACCTTCAGGTCCTCCCCGCACGAGAACCCAGCTCCATCGAACTGGTTCTCGAACCTCACGAGTGCAGCATCACCCTCGGAGCGGACTGCCGCGATGATGGACCTGACGGCCTCTTCAATGTCAGAATCATTGTCGGAAGCACGCTGGACAAGCTTTTCCCACTCGCTCCTCGACGGCTCGACGTATCTGTCAATCTTCATTTGCCTGAATATTCAAAAATGCAATTTCCTTCCCACTAAAGAACCATCTTCTCAACGGAGAGTACAAGGATTCCCTCTGCGCCGATTCCCTTGAGCGCCTCGATCTTCTCCCAGAGAACATCCTCTGCCACAACGGAATGCATGGATGACCATCCGCTCTGTGCAAGAGGAAGGATGGTAGGGCTCCTCATGGCCGGGATGATGCGGATGGCATCCTCGATCCTTTCATCAGGCACATTCATCAGAAGGTACTTCATGTTGCGGCTGTCGCGCACGGCATTGAAGCGGAACTTGATCTGTTCCCAGACCTTCTTCTTGTCCTCATCAAGATTCTTGTTGGCAACCACCACAGCCTCTGAGAAGACAATCTTCTCGACCTCCTTGAGGCCGTTGCTGACGAGAGTTCCGCCTGAAGACACGATGTCGAAGATGGCATCGCTCATGCCCACGGTCGGAGCGATCTCGACAGAGCCGGTGATCACACTGATCTTGGCATCGATTCCCTTCTCCTTCAGGAACTTGCCGAGGATGTTAGGGTATGAGGTAGCGATTCTCTTGCCATTGAACCATTCAAGTCCATTGTACTCCTCGTTCTTAGGGATTGCAAGCGAGATGCGGCAAGGACCGAAACCAAGACGGTCCACGATCTCGACGTCCTGTTCCCTCTCAAGAACCTCATTGTAGCCCACGATACCGAGATCGGCAACGCCCAGAGCGACTGCCTGCGGGATGTCATCATCCCTGAGGAACAGAAGCTCGGCAGGAAAGTTCCTTGACTGCGAAAGGAACTTTCTCTTCGTGTCATCTACCTGGATGCCTGCCTCCCTGAGGAGTGCGAGGCTGTCTTCACTCAAACGGCCCTTGGCCTGGATTGCGATTCTTAGCATGGTCTTATTCTATAAAAAAAAGGCTCACCATCTCTGATTGGCAAGCCTTGACTTAAATATCTCGTTATTGACCGATATCCACGACAAACTTACCTCTCTTCTGAGCGGTGGTGATGATGGTGGATATGATGGATTCTTGTCATAAGTTCGTTCGGGTTCTGCAAATATCAGTAGTTTTCTCCTTATATGCAAGGAGTCAGGCATTTTTTTCACTTTCTTCCTGATCATTCCTGTCGAAAGCCTTGACAATCTTGGTCACGAGAGGATGGCGCACGATGTCCTCATTCGTGAAGAAGATCGTACTGATACCCTTGATGCCCTTGACAAGGGAAATGCCTTTCAGCAGGCCGGAGTCCTCCTTGCGCGGAAGGTCCACCTGGGATGCATCACCGGTGACGATGAACTTGGCATTGACACCCATTCGCGTAAGGAACATCTTCAGCTGGGCGATGTTGGTGTTCTGAGCCTCGTCCAGGATGACGCAGGCCCTGTCCAGGGTTCGTCCCCTCATGTAGGCCAGCGGAGCAATCTGGATCGTGCCGTCCGACATGAACTCCTGGAGTTTCTTCACGGGAATCATGTCGCCGAGGGCATCGTAGAGCGGCTGGAGATACGGATCGAGCTTGTCCTTCAGATCTCCCGGAAGGAAGCCGAGCCTCTCCCCTGCCTCGACAGCAGGCCTGGTCAGGATGATTCTCTTTATCTCACGGTTCTTCAGTGCCCGGACCGCAAGTGCAATCGCGATGTAGGTCTTTCCGGTTCCGGCAGGGCCGATGGCAAAGACGAGATCGTTCTCGAAATAAGCCTTGACCATCTCCTGCTGGGGCTTGTTGCGCGCCTTGATCGGCTTGCCGTCCGTTCCATGGACGATCGTGGCCTCTCCGGAAAGCTTGTAGCTGTCCGGTGAGCTGGATCCGTCAAAGATGTCCTCAACATCAAAGACTGTCAGGTTCATCTTGTGATGCCTCCTGTCGATCAGTTCCCCGAATCTCTGGCTGAACTCCTGGATCTGGGACTC
>JAGHSC010000076.1 GCA_018066065.1 Candidatus Cryptobacteroides faecihippi | reverse complement strand
GTCTTGATGTCAGCAGCACCGGTCTCAATGGTAGAGTGGATGAGGTCGAACTTAGCCTCGAACCTTGTGGTCTGATCCTGGACGGTCTCGTCGATGGCCTTGAGAGCCTCGTCGAGAGTAAGAGTCTGGTTGTCAACGGCCTCGGTGAGAATGTCAATCTTGTCGCAGAGAGCGATCCTCTGGTCGTCGATTGCAGTCTTGACGTCGGCAAGCTTCTCATCGAGAGTCTTGGTCTGATCCTGGAGCTCCTTGACGAGAGCCTCCTTCATCGCCTTTGAAGCTTCCTCGAGGGTAAGCACACCGTCAGCGATGGTTTTGTCGAGAATCTCGAGCTTGTCCTTCAGCGTGAGAGCCTGAGAGTTGACAGCCGAGGTCACACCGGCAATCTTGTCGGCCAATGTCGTTGTCTGGTTGTCAAGAGACTTGACGATTGCTTCCTTGAGGGCCTTTGAAGCCTCCTGCAGGGTCGCAGTACCATTCTTGATGGCAGTCTCGACGGCAGCGATCTTCTCTGCGATCGTGGTTGTCTGGCTGTTGATGGCATTGAGCACCTCGGTGAAGTCACTCTTGTGAGTGTATTCGACCTGATAGTTGATTTCAGGAGATTCATTCACACATGCGGTAAATGAAAAGCCGGCTAGAAGTGCGGCGACAGCCGCCCCGGCGATGAGTCTTGCTCTTTTCATAAGGAATATATTTGTTTTTTCAGGGTTGCAAAATGCGGCCTAAAATAGGTATAAATTTTTTATAAACAAATGAATTATTGTCAATTGTGGCGAGATGGAGAAAAAAATAAGGTGAAGGACAGTAAATCCTCCACCTTTTTTCTGGAATATGCTAGTCCGGACGCTGTTACTTCTTGCGGAAGGTAAGCTTCACGCTGGCGTTCTCCGGACCATTGAATCCCTCCCACTTGATGTTGAGCTTGACAGGAGACCTGTCCACAGGAGCAAGCTCGTTCAGGTCGAAAGCAATGATTCCGTCGACAAGCTGGCCGATGCCGTCACCGTTGGCAGCATGGCGGAATTCAAAGTTGTAACCGTTCATGTCCTTCCCGAGATTCACAAGGCTGATCATGTGTGAAGAATTCAGATTGCTGATGCCGATGCGGAAGCGAAGGGTGAGATAGCCATCCTCTCCGGAGTTCACCCAGTCATTGACAATGGCAATCTGGTCCTTTCCGTAGACCCTTGGGTTGTCGACACCGCAGTCGACGGCTGGCTTCTTGGTCAGGATAGTGTCAAGGGCGTAAACCTTGACGTACTTGTTGACCATGCTCCTTGAATTCTCGACATTCTCGACGATCGAGAAGTTAAGAAGACCTCTGACCGTTCTCTTTCCCTTGTAATCGAAATTGGTGGAAATCAGGCTGGTGGAATCATTGAGCTGGAATCTTGTCCCGGACTCGTTCGGTTCGACTGTGACGAGACCTGTGAAGATCTCATCTGCCTTGTTGTCCTTCATGCAGGAAGGAAGTGAAATTGCTGCTGTTGCGCAAAGAAGCGCTGTTGTAAGAATCTTTGATGTAAACTTCATGTCTTTTTCCTTTATCGTAGAATTAAACCCTATTTCCCTGAAATCTTGCATCGGAAGCGCATGGAATTGCGAAAAATGATAAATTTGCACTCGGAATGGTACCCTCAGGTGACAGACTTCGCAGCTTGAATATTCAAGGACGGGCAGGGCTGCTCGTCCTCGCGCTGCTTCTGTCCCTCGGGCAGCTCCATGCGCAAGTGTCAGTCAAGGCTGGAAGCGACTTCCTCACATCTGTGGGACAGCGTCAGCACTTCATCCAGCCGGACATCATGTCGGGAACCGTGGAAGTCGGGATCGGCCCGCGCTACGGCATCGGCATGACCTTCCTCGACCAGAGCAGCACCGTCATCGACATGAGCGCAAAGCTCAGCGACGTCTTCGCCCTCTACTGGCTTCTCCAGGAGGACTTCATCCACTCCGGTCCATTCTCCCTGGGCTATGTCGTCGGCGTCGGAGGCGGCTACACCGCCAACATCTTCGAACCCTATGTCAATGGGAACTGGTTCTTCGGATCTCATCTCTTCATCTACGGAAGGGGAGAGCTGCATGCCTCACTGCGCCTTTCTCGGAGACTCTGCCTGATGGCCCAGGGCGTCGTGATGCACGGGTTAAACGGAAGGCTTTCGTACCCAAACATGGGCCTGAACTTCGCCGGCGGAGGACTGTCCCTGAAGTATGACATCGTCACTCCCAAGGCGCCTGAGCCTCGCCTCTGCAGCTTCCCGTGGAACGAGTCCGTGGACATCAACCTGGAGGCTGGAGGGGGAGTGCACACCTGTGGCACCGAATGGGTCGCTCTCTACAACCATTCCGACGAGAAGCCGGCCGAAGGACACCGGCTCCGGAGATGGCCGAAAGCCTCACTCACGGCAGAGGCAGAATGGCGCTTCTCACGGCATTTCTCCGCAGGAGTGACAGCCGATCTTTTCTACTCCTCAAATGCTTCAAAGCTACGTACTTACGACACCATGATCTATGGCACGGAAGCTGTTCTCGAGGGTCCTGGATATTCACCTCTCTCCGTCGGTACCGGCCTGGAATTCATCTACCACTACCGCCCTGGAGTGGCCCTCGTCGTCACCGAAGGATGCTACCTTTTCCGTCACATGGGCATCCGCGACTACCACGGCAGATGGTACCAGAGAGCAGGTGTGAGAATAGCCGTCCCGCACAGCCCTTTCTTCTTCGGAGCAGCCATCAAGGCACAGCCTTTCAAGGCTGAATATGTGACCTTCTCGGCCGGCGTGCGTCTCGCGAGATTCGCCAAATGACAATGTCAAGCCTAAAATTATAGGTAAAAAGCTCTCCTTTCATCCGGAAATTTCCTATATTTGCTTTCTCGCGCAAATTTTTTGTACTATGGCTATAGTGAACGATTTTTCGAGGTGGTATTTCTCAAAGAGGGCGCTCCCTTACTGGTGCATCCTCCTGGCCGACTGTGCAATCGTAGCCCTGTCATTCTATGTCTCCTACTATCTCTCCCGTGGAGGCAACCTCTTTGCCAACAATTTCTGGAGCCTGACCAACGGCATCCTGCTCAGTGAAGTCGTCTTCGGCCTCTTCTTCAAGCTTCTCCACACTTACTCCGGAGTGATCCGCTTCTCCTCATTCGTGGATCTTGGAAGGGTCTCCCTGGCAGTGGCCCTGTCATGTACCGTCTGCTATCTGCTTTTCCTTGTGTCCGGAGGCTACCTTTTCGGCCACAGGGTCACATTCCTGACCGTTCACCAGCTTTGCGTAGTATTCTGCATAGCCACTTTCTTCATGTGGCTTGAGAGAGTCGTGGTCAAGATCCTGTTCGACATCTTCAGGACCAGCGACAGCGTGACTTCGGTCTTTGTCTATGGTACCAAGGAAGGTGCTGTCGGCATCGCCAAGAGCCTTCGCGGCCTCAGTCCTGCGGCCTATGCCGTCAAGGGCTTCATCGAACCGGATGAGTTCAGGGAGTCCACATGGCTTCTCGGTGTTCCTGTCTACAGGCGGGATGCGGATCTGGTCCCGACGATGGTGAAGAAGGGAATCAAGAGCGTGTACGTCTCTCCTCTCCAGACCGAGAAGTTCCGTGAGAACGACATGATGATCGACGAACTCATCCAGGCCGGGATAAAGATTGTCATGTTCAACCGTGCCGAAGAGTGGGACGGCAAGTCCGACATCAGTCTCTCGCATCTCAAGGAAGTCCAGATCGAGGATCTTCTCCCTAGGGACAGGATCGTTGTCGACATGGAAGCCATCGGAAAGCATCTTTCCGGCAAGACAATTCTCATCACGGGCGCAGCCGGGTCCATCGGTTCCGAGATGGTCCGTCAGGTCGCCTCGTTCTCACCGCGTTCGATGGTGCTTATCGACCAGGCCGAGACTCCCATGCACACCATCAGGAGGATGATGCAGATCGAGTACCCGCAGATCGAAGCCGCCACCATCGTGACCAGCATAACGAAGGCCGACAGGATGGAGCAGATCTTTGCTTCCAGCAGGCCTGACTATGTCTTCCATGCCGCTGCCTACAAGCATGTCCCGATGATGGAGGACAATCCTTCAGAGGCCATTCAGAACAACGTCTACGGCACCCGCGTCATCGCTGACCTCGCAGTGAAGTACGGCGTATCCAAGTTCGTCATGATCTCGACCGACAAGGCTGTCAATCCTACGAATGTCATGGGCTGCAGCAAGCGTATCTGCGAGATCTACTGCCAGAGTCTCAACAATGCCATCGCCAAGGGTGAGGTCAAGGGTGTGACCCAGTTCGTGACCACCCGCTTCGGCAACGTGCTCGGTTCCAACGGCAGCGTGATTCCGATCTTCAAGGAGCAGATCGCTGCAGGCGGTCCTGTGACCGTCACCCATCCGGACATCGTCCGCTACTTCATGCTGATCCCGGAGGCCTGCAGGCTTGTCCTCGAGGCCGGAACCATGGGCAAGGGAGGTGAGATCTTCGTCTTCGACATGGGCAAGCCGGTCAAGATCGTCGACCTGGCAAGGCGCATGATCAAGCTTAGTGGCGCGAAGAATGTCGAGATCGCTTTCTCTGGCCTGCGTGACGGAGAGAAGCTCTACGAGGAGGTTCTCAATGACTCCGAGACGACGCTCCCTACCGTACACCCCAAGATCAAGGTGGCAAGGGTCCGCGAGTATGACTATTCACAGGCCTGCGCAGGCGAGGAACGCCTCATGGAGGCCAGCCGCTCCTACGACGACATGAAGGTCGTGGCCGTGATGAAGGAAATCGTGCCTGAGTTTGTCAGCAAGCACTCCAAATACGAACAACTTGATAAAGAAAACGATAAGTAATGCATAGAATCATCCGTAACGCAATCCTTCTCTGCGCTTCTGCAGCACTGCTCGCAGGATGCGCCTCTTCAAAGGACATCCTTTACTTCCAGGACATCGACGATGTCCAGCTTGAGAAACTTACCACCGAGTACGAGGCCGTGATCAAGAAGGACGACCGTCTGGTCATCCTGGTCAGTGGTCCGGACAAGACCGTCTGCGCCCCTTACAACCTTACCCTCGGTGAGATGGGAACCACCACTTCAACGGCCAGCACCAACCCTGAGACAGCCACGCTGAGCTATCTCGTCGACGGTGACGGCTGCATCAACTTCCCGACCATGGGAAGCATCAAGGTCGAGGGAATGACCCGCACCGAGCTTGCCAAGTACTTGACAGAGAGAATCGGAAAGGACATCAAGGATCCTGTCGTCTACGTTTCCTTCAAGAACTACAAGATCACGATCCTCGGTGAGGTCCGCAACCCTGGAACCTATGTCATGGAATCCGAGAAGAACAACATCCTCCAGGCACTCGGCCGTGCAGGCGATCTCAACCTGACCGCCAAGAGAGACGGAATCATCCTCATGAGGGAGGTTGACGGCGTCATGACTCACTACAAGGTCGACCTCAGGAAGAGCGACATCCTTGAGTCTCCGTACTTCTACCTTCAGCAGAATGACGTCATCTACGTCCCTGCAAATGCGTCCAAGGTTGCCACGGCGAACACCGCCACCGGCATCTGGAGCGTCGCCATTTCATCTGTCACTTCGATGGTGGCCGTCGCCAGCCTTCTCTTCTCGCACCCTTGGTCAAAGTAAATCTGTCTGAAACACAACTGAAATGGAAGATAACAACGTAAGGAACACCATAAGTCCTGCACCGCAGCCGCAGAACCAGCAGGACGAGCTTGACATCAAGGAGCTTCTCAACTGCTGCTGGAGACTGAAGTGGTGGATGGCCGCTGCAGCATTCGCAGCTGTCATCATCGCATTCTTCTACGTGAGGACGCAGACTCCTCAGTACCAGCGTACTTCCTGGATCATGCTCAACAAGGCGGACGGATCCAATGCCGACCTCTCGCTTCTGGCAGAGTTCACCGGCAAGACCGTCACGAAGAAGATCGACAACGAGATCTTCATCCTCAAGAGCCCTACGCTCCTTTCCAAGGTAGTGGATGACCTGGAGCTGAATTCCAGGACTTTCCACTTCGCAATGCCGATTGCCGACAGGCTCAAGTTCGGCCGTTCGCTCTTTGCAAGGAAGAAGGTCGAGTACTACACGGACTCTCCTCTGAAGATGTCGATCACCCCGGATCCACTCTATCCGGATTCAATGCTTCCATCCTCAGTCAGCGTCAAGTTCCGCAACATCGACGGCAGCAAGTGCACCATCAAGGATTTCAGGATCAACGGCAAGGAAGCATCCTTCCCTTCATCCTCCTACACCTATGGCGACAGCCTGACGGTCAGTTCCTTCTCATTCGTCATCAACAAGACATCGGTCGACGAGCTGATCGATGGGGACAAGTACCTGTGCACCTGGACTGTCCCGATGGTCACTGCACGTGCCTTCGAGCAGAAGCTCACTGCAACTTCCAACGGAAAGGGACCTCAGCTCACCGATGTCATCACCCTTACATTCACCGATGCACTTCCGATGAGGGCTGAGGACATCCTCAATGCCCTTGTGGCCAAGTCCAACGCCGAGAGCCGGGACTACCGCGGCATCACGACACGCAACACGATGGATTTCATCGACCAGCGTCTCCAGGCCATCTCATCTGAGCTTGGCTCCGCCGAGAACGACTACAAGGACTTCCAGTCAAGCAGGGTACTCGTCGACATGAGTTCGCAGTCCCAGCTGGCCATCACTTCGGACATGCAGTACAAGAACCAGCTCACAGAGATCCGCATGCAGATCGAGATCCTCAAGATGGTTTCCGACCTCATCCAGGAAAGCCCAGACGGCCAGTACTCAGTCATCCCTGCCAACATCGGCATCAGTGACGGCGGACTCAACGCAATCATTGCAAACTACTACGTCCTTGTTGCGGAGCGCTACAGTATGATCGCCAACTCTTCCGAGACCAACCCGCGCGTCCTCAGCCTCAATTCACAGCTCGAGGATGCCAAGCAGAGCATCATCATGTCGATCTCCAGCCTGCAGAAGGTCTATGCTCTCCGTGATGCAGAGCTTTCGAGGGTTGTCAACGCCGGCCAGCGCCGTCTTGCCGCCATGCCTAAGGAACAGTACGAACTTGCACAGATCTCCAGAAGGGTCGACATCATCGAACCTCTCTATCTCCTTCTCCAGCAGAAGAGGGAAGAGGCTCAGATCGCTTTCTGTTCCGAGTCAGACAATTTCCGTGTCATCGAGCCTGCGTTTGGATCTCCTTATCCAGTCTCGCCGAACAGCCGCATGATCTATCTTCTTGCCCTCATGATGGGACTTGCCCTTCCTGTGGCTGCCGTCTGGGCACGCAAGATGCTCAAGACCAAGGTCGAGACCAAGAAGGATGTGGAGGACAGGGTAAACGCTTCCGTGCTTGCAATCATCCCGAACCACGGCAAGGAAGGCTACACGCTCCTTCCGGCCTACGGCAGGGACGAGGTCTCCGAGTCATTCAGGATGCTTCGTTCCAACATCCAGTATCTCAATGGCGTCAAGGTCCTTCAGGTGACTTCTTCCGTTCCTGGTGAGGGTAAGTCCTATGTTGCATCCAACCTCGCACTTTCCATTGCCCAGACTGGGAAGAAGGTCGTGGTTGTCGGCATGGACATCCGCAAGCCTTCGATGCACAAGGTCTTCACCGATGTCAACCAGACTCCAGACAAGTCGGTCGTCGGCTATCTCATCGGCAAGACCAGGAATGTCGCCGATCTGATCCAGCCAAGCGGCGTGAGCGAGTCTCTCGATGTCATTGTGGCCGGTGCGGTTCCTCCGAACCCTTCAGAACTGCTCTCCCAGGGCCTTCAGAAGGAAATCATCGACTACCTCCGCGAGCACTACGATTTCGTCATCGTCGACTCTGCCCCTTACATGCCTGTGACCGATTCATCCCTGGTCAATCCGTTCGTGGATGCAACTCTCTACATTGTCAGGGCTGACTACACAGACCTCAAGCTCCTTGATGAGGTCAATGTGGCATTCACCAAATCCAACCAGCCTGTCAACAGGCCATATATGGTACTCAATGCCCTTGACGTCAAGTCCGTCAAGTACAAGTACGGCTATGGCTCAGGCTATGGCGTCGGCGGACGTGGCTATGGCTATGGTTATGGCTATGGCTACGGCTACGGTGAAGACAACACGGACAAGGCTTAGGAATATGTGGCCGTTCCGGAAGAAACCTCATCTGGAGCCTCTTTCGCTTGACGAGAGGGACATCCATTGCCATATCCTCCCTGGAGTGGATGATGGTTTCGCTTCTGCAGGGGCCTCCATCGATGCTCTCCGCATCATGGCCTCCAAAGGCATCAAGGAGGTTGTCTTCACTCCTCACATGAACCCTGACCTCTATGTCGGAATGACGGAAGCAGACTTGCGTACCGCATATTCAGAGTTTGTGAAGAGACTGCCGCAGGACATCGGCATCCGGACATCGCTGGCCGCCGAGTACATGATTGTGAAGGATTTCGAGCAGCGAGCTGCGGATCCGGAACTGCTCACCTACGAGGACGGGTCGATCCTGATCGAGATGTCCTACTACTACCGCAGCCCGAACCTCGAACAGACTGTCTTCCAGCTGGTCATGGAAGGGAAGAAGCCTATCCTGGCACATCCTGAGCGTTATTCCTTCATGGAAGACTGTCTTGAGGACTTCGACCGCCTGCATGAGATGGGTTGCCGTTTCCAGATGAATTATCTGTCCCAGTCGGGCATCTACGGCCCAAGCTCAATAAAGATAATGGAGTACATCCGATCGCATGGCTGGTACTCATTCCATGCTACCGATCTGCACTCCATCCATCAGTTGGAGAAGATTCTCGCTATCCGCGTTCCTGCTTCCTGAATATGCTTCTTGCGAGGCCTTTCAGACCCTCGAAGGCCAGTGCTGTGCCCAGCCCGGTGTAGAAGAAGGCGAAGAATGCATCAGGGAGCTTCCCTGATGTGCTGAGGACTATTCCAAGCGACATCATGAATGCGATGATAAGGTAGCCCCTGAGGTTCATGAACTTCCAAAGAGGAGCCTTGCCACCCTCCAGACCATCTATCCTCCTGCTGTTCTTTCCGATCACCCTGGAGAACATCATGTCGAACGCGATGAAGACCGGGATGCACCACAGCCAGACCAAGGATCCATTGTCCATGGCAGCCTTGATGCCGATGCGCAGGATGTTGAAGCCTGCCGCGAACCACAGCAGGCCATTCGCTATCTTCAGCCAGACTTTCCTTACCACGACGTATTCTACTGCTTTTCCCACTCGCCTTCGCTGGTGGTCAATGTCGGAGTCTCGATCCCGTCACCGCTATCCGAAACAAGACTAATCGGACAGATTGGAACTGTCCTGACATTCGGCGTGCTGTAAACCTTCCTGTCGGAAACTCTTGAAACTTCTTTCATTTATCAAATAATCTTGACAATGGAACTGCAGTTAACTTCGTAAAAACTCATGCTGAATTCATTTCCATTGCAGTCGACACCGCTGGTGTTCACAATAAGCTCATTGGCATCCTTGTCGTATCTTACGTATGATGTTCCACTCTTTGGGAGATTATTTCTACCCCAGTGAATCTCGACGTCGGTATCATCTGTTTCAAAACCGACGTAATAATACCACTCGTCATAGTTTTCATCATCCAGAAGAGGGTCTATCTTTGTCAGATCGAATTCCTTTCCGTTGTAGTATTTTTCGTTGAACTGGATGAAAAAGGCTGCTTCACCCTCTTCACTCTCTGGGTTGTAGCCATTGTAGGCGCCCAGGTTGAAGTTTCCATATTCAGGGGTAATGTACACCTCGCAGTGATCGATAGGATAGATCTTGCCTGCGTAGGAGAACGTGTTGCTGAACACCATGAGCTTGAAGGAAGCACTTGCACTGCCGCACCTGACCGTGATGTTTGCGATTCCGGCTCCCTTTACCGTGATGTTACCTTCTGCATCTATGATGGCAACATCAGCATTGTCGCTGCTGAATGTGACTTTTTCAGTTGCATTGGCAGGGGAGATTGAGTAGTTGAATGAGACGGAGTGTCCGAGAAGTATCTTGACTTCTTCCTTCTCGATTGTAATCTTCTCTGCAGGAATTTCCTTTTCCTTGGAACATGAGCATAAAGCTACCGCGGCAATGGCGATGGACGCGATTGCGTAGATGAGATGTTTTTTATTTGATTATCTGTTGGTTGGCAAGACTGCCAGGTTTGTATTTCCGCAAATCTAGTTTTTTATCCGGGAATATCCAAATTCGTAAGACGTCTTACATTCTATTTGGATATGAATCCGATGGAGAGACCTCCGGAAGTTCTTCCAGGGAGATCTGATTCAGATGGGGCGGTGGGTGAAATCATCTGGATGTGAGAAGCTTCCGCCTTGATGTAGAAATGGTTGCCCTTGACCTTGAAATGGTAGGAAGCCATGAGCCCGGCGCCCAGGGCATCAGCACCGAGATGATCGAAGTCAGGGATGACGACATTGTCCCTGATCACAGTCTTCTTGTTCTTCTCCAGAGCCTGGTCCAGGATCAGGTCGCCCGGGATGCCCAGGATGTAGGAGATGTTGCCTTCGACCCTGAAATGTCCGGCGAAACGCACACCGGCCTGGACGTCTGGAACAATCCTGAGCCAGCTCATCTCGGAATGAGGAAGGATGTATTCCCTGGATTCTGCCTGCATGCCTACGCTTGCACCGACAAACCACTTGTAGTCCGCACCGCCGTGGAACATCTTCCATCCAAGGTCTGCATCGGCCGTGTGATTCTTGTAGCGCACATTCTCCATCAGCAGCTTCCAGTAGGTGTCGACGAAGCCATCCTCGCCGACCTCGGTGACCCTTTCCTGCAGGAATTCGTTGGCCTGTCCAGGGATGAAGCTGCCTCCGAGACTGAAGCAGTGGATGTTGCGTCCGCTCCTAAGTGTGGCTTCGATTCCGGCCTCGATTTCCTGGCTGCTGTAGCTTCCAGGAGATTCCTCAGCCTCACCGGTCACGGAATCCTGACGGATCCGATAGCCTGCGCATGCGAGGACACCACCCCAGCTGCCCTCGTGGTCGAACTGGATCTGACCACCGTACCAGTCTGAGATGTAACGTCTTGTGAAGAAAAGGATTCCGGTTGTGGCATAGTCAGCCAGACCTTTGTAGTCGTAGTAGGTGAACCGGTCGATTGTCTCGCTCTTTGCCACCAGCTTGAGCATCTTCTCCTTGCGGTGGCGCCAGTCCAGATTCAGGCCGAGTGTCGAATGACGCCCCAGCTGGATTGCGAATCCCGGAAGGACAGAGTAGTCTGCAAGCTGCGCACGGCTTCTCGGGTCGTTCAGCCTCGAGAACTCACTGACATGGTAGCTGGCTCCGGCTCCGAGCCACAATCTGTCGGCAAGCTGCTTTCCCGCCCCTTTGACCGTGAAGTCGAACGCCTGCTTGGCGTAGTCTCCAGGGATGCTGCTTCCGACGACATAAGGGTTGCCGATGTAAGGGTCGGTGTTGTCGCACCATGCCCTGCCATGATGGCGTTCGGCAGTGTAGGAGAAATCACCGTAGAGTCTCATGTCACCGAGCCTGCGGTAGCTCTCCGAGCGCCCGCCATAGGACACGATGGACTTGCTGTCCTGACTCCTGCGGAAGTCTCCTCCTTTGTAACTTCCAGAGATGGAAGTACTTCCGATTGATGGAAGATTCAAGATACCGAGCCCGGCGGCGTTGCTTGTCGTGAGCCACCGGGCGGTATCTGAAACAGGCATGTACTCCTGCCCCCATGACTGGGTGCAGGTCAGCAGCATGACCGAAGTGATTGCTGTGATGATCTTGCGCATGCCTCTTTGATCGTTTCTGATGAAGGATTACTTAGGCTGGATCTCAGAGTTTGAGTAATCCCTGATCTTGAGTGCGTTGCCATCGACAGACTCGACCTTGACGAAGTCATTGGCTGAGTTGTTGGTGTCCTGGAGGACTGCACGGCCATCCTCGGTGACGTAGAGGATCTTTCTGAGGGTGATGTTCTTCTGGTTGATGACAGCGTTTGAAGCGTCGATTGCATCAGGGAAGTGACGTCCGCCACGGCTCTCATAACCCTCACGGATGAGGTCTACACCGTCGATGACGCATGATGCAGGAATCTTCTTGCACCAGGTTGCATAGGCAGCACCGTAGGCGTCTGAACCAGGAACCATCTCCTTAGGGCAAGCCTCGAGGTCAGCCTCGCTCATCTTGAAGAGAGCGTAGATTGCGCCGTTGGTGACGAAGAATCTTGTGTACTGGCTGTAGGTGAAGACAGTCTTCATGTTAGGGACATTGGCGTTGTCGGCTGGGAACTGTGAGGTTGCACCCTCGACGTAGCACTCGAAGTCAGCTCCGCTGAGGTCTGCAGTGTTCGTGATGACGTCAGCCTTGATGTGGTTCATTGCGTTCTGTGCGAGGACGATGCTCTTGCCAGGCTCGACTGGGTAGTCCTTGCCGCTTCCAGGGAACATTGCCGCAGTGATGATGTAGACGTTCTCGCCTGAAGTGACATCGGTGAATGCTGACTTGCCGACTGCGCTAGGATAAACCTCTGCGATGCCGAGTCCATCGATGTACTGAGTCTCTGCGCTGTTGTTGTAGATCTCGATGAACTTGTCGTTGCTGTAGGCCTTGGAAGCAAGGTTGAGAGTACCGAAGTTGTAGATGCGGCTGATGAGCAGGCTGCTGGCGATGTTCCAAGTCATGTTGACATTGAATGGAACGGTCACGTCTGACTCAGCGGTGAGAGTGATTGCGAGGGTGTTGCTGTTGAGAGCGACGTCGCTGGTGACACTCTTGCCAAGCTCAGGAGCGAGTGCCTTGAACTCAGCGCTGGTAAGAACCTGTGCAGCGCTGACACTGTAGATTCCGTAAGGAACCTTGGTGAAGGTTGCCGTACCTGCGACAGCGTTGGCCTTCTGGCTCTCGCCTGTGGTCCTGTCGGTGAGGATGACTTCTCCTGTGTAGGCTGCAGCTGAAGGGAAGTCTGCAGGGAGGGTGACATGCACCTTGACCTCAGGAACTGCCTTGATCTCTTCAGTCTTGTCGCAGGAAGCTGCGAAGACGCATCCAGCCATTGCGGCTGCGATTGCAAGAATCTTTGAAAATGCTTTCATGATTTCTTTGTGTTTATAGGTTTAAGAACAATTCAAATCCGAATGAGAAAAAGTTTGCGTTCTTCTCGACCTTCATCTGCGAGATGGAGCTGTGCTGCCATGGCTGCGAGAAGAACAGGTTGTTGACGTAGAAGGACATTCCGAGGAACTCAGAGACATCCTTCGTGACTCGCAGGTTGAAGGTCCAGAGAGTCGGCCACGTCTCCGGGAGATCGTAGTAGACGCTTCTGGAGTAGATGTTGTCGGCAAGGTTGAACCCCTTGACCGTGATGCTCGACGCATTTGCGATGTCCTGCTCGGAGAAAGTGCCCCATTCCGTCCTGCCATCATCCCCGATGGCCACGTAGCCAGTCGGAGCTTCGATGTCCTGGCGGGACTTGGTGTAGTCGTAGAGCACTGCCTGGAGCGTGCCGGAAAGCACGAAGTTCAGGGCTGGGATCGACTGCACCTCCCTCAGGGCGGAAGTCATCCTGCGGGTGCTGTTGCTCCTTGTGGATGAAGGATAGATGAAGTAGAGCTTCTGGTAAGGGTCGGAACTGCCCTTCGGCCGGTTGTAGATGTCATTCGCGGACTTGTAGTCCGTCTCGGACCAGGAACCGCTGAGGTAGAAGGAAGTACCTGTCCTCTTGATCTTTCCGAAGTTGAAGTCATACTCGACGCCCCTTGTGATGTGAATATCCTGGTTTGCAGTCCTGGTGACATTCTCCAGCGTACTCTGCACATAGGAAGGGGAGAGCGGATCATAGTGGAGCTGGCCATCCTCGTCCTGATGGATGTCGGACGTCCTCCAGCGGTCGAAGCTCATGACCCTCCATTCATTGTTCGTCGAGCCGAATCCATTCTTGACCTGGTCGGAGAAGCCGATGACCGAGAATGTCATCCCGTTGCCGGGGTTGACATCGAATCCAAGCTCCACCTTTGCGCTGCGCATAGGCCTGAGGTTCAGAGGCTTGTGATCGACGATCCTGGTGGTGTAGACTCCCAGCCAGCGATCTCCCATGGTGCAGTTGATGTTCATGTAGTCGAGGTAGCTGACGTCCGGGTAGAGCATCAGCTGGGAAGGCGTCTTCTCGGAAAGACCGTAACCTCCCCTGAATGAGAACCATTTCGAAAGAGCGACGTTGAGGTTGAGTCTAGGGGAGAGCGACTGCATCTGCTCCTCGCGTCCCGGCTGGATCATCGTCCAGCGCAGACCCGCCTGACCCTTGAACCTAGGGTAGCCCTTGCCACCGTCCGGAGCAACCTCGAAGTTGTCCTCGGCGTAGGCCACGGCCTGGTTCAGGAAAGGAATCGTCCTGAAGTCCCTTGGACGGTAGCCGGAAGAGGAAAGCGGCAGGATAGGGTTGACATTGTAGAATCCTGTTCCCACATTGCCGTCGAGCCTGTACTCCGCGCCGATGTTGAACCTGTTCTTGAATGAACCGCTGCGGTTGTTCAGATTGAATGAGTCTCCAACCTTCGCATATGCATTGACTGGCTTTCCGATCGTACCTCCGCACCCGTGATATTCAAGAGGCAGCATCGTCGTCTCCCTGGTGCCTTCTGTCCTGGCATCGAAGAGTGGGCTGCCGCCGCGCACGAGCTTGACCGAGTAGGAATCAGTGACTCGCGTCGAGACTGAGAGGTCGTACTTCAAGCTCCTGGCCAGCAGCGCCTTGGTGTTGAACTTTCCGCTGTGCGAAAGGGTGAATCCCTTCTCGGTGGTCTGGTCGAAGACGTCCTGGACCACCTCGTCCGGGTCCGGGCCGCTCCAGTCCTTGATGCCGCTCGCTGTGATCTTTGTCGTGAAGTTGGAACTGCTTCCGACCGTGATGTTGTGGATGGCCGAGAAGTTGAGGCGGTCGTAGACATCGTTCCTGTAGCGAGGGTCGGACTTGCCGTCGGCGAAGTCAAGGTTGACGTTCAGCGTGCCGCCCTTGCCGAGCTTCATGCCCTTTCCTGCGTAGAACTGGCTGACTCCCGGGAAGATCTTCGCCTTCAGCTTGAGGTCCGTGACACCTACCTTGCTGTTGATGATCATCGTTCCCGACGAAACGTCACCGTACTCCGCTGAAGGAATGCCTCGGATGATCTCGACGCTCTCGATGTCGTCGGTACCGATGCTTCGCATGTCCACACCTGAGTTGGTCGTCGAATAGGTACCTCCGCGGGAATTCATGTTGGAATTGTTGGAGACAGGCACGCCATCGATCATCACCGATGCACCGAAAGCGTTGTTGGAATCATACTTGTCCAGCGTCCTGTTCGTGAAGAAATCCTGGGAAGTAAGTGACGGATTGGAACTTACGATCTGACCAGGGATGAGCTGCAGCAGGTCCTTGAGGCTCGTTGCCTGGAGATGGTCGATCGCCTGGCGCCCGATCTTGGATGCCGTCGACTCACCCGTGCGGTTCGCCTGCGCCACGACAACGACGTCATCGATGGCGAGGGTCATCTCCTCGAGCGTTATCTTGATCCAAGTCGCATGGTCGCCTCCTGTGGAAGCCTTCTTCTCCTCGGCCGTCATCTCGTCCGCAGGGCGGGGAAGTGTCACCTTGCGCGTCGCGGTCACATAACCCAGCATCGAAACTTCGATTTCGCACTGTCCGTCAGGAACATTCTCTAGCGTTACCGTTCCCTTGCCGTCGCTGATGCCCCAGATGCTGTAGGGCCTCACGATTGCGGTAGCCCCGGCGACTGCAGAACCCGATGCCTTGTCTCTGACAAGCACCACGACCTTGGAGCCCTTGCGCACAGCCGCATGCAGCTCAAGTGGGTATGTGAAAAATGCCATGACGAGGAACGCCAGGGCAAGAAGTGACTTTCTCATGAGATTCTACGTCACTAATAATCAGGTTCGAGAACAAATATAGGTATTTTCTTCCTTAATCCTGCACTTTTTCTGTGAATATGCAAGGTGCAGGGTGAGTCTCCCTAGAGGATCTGCAGAAGCTGGTGCAGGGCGAAGCCAAGATAGTTTCCTGCAGCGTAGCCGATGATGCCGATTCCAAGGCCGGCGGCAAGGACCCTCTTGTTCTTCATCACCGTCGTGATCATCGGCACGAATGGAGGTGAGCAGATGAAGCTCACGGAAGCCACCGTCACCGTGTCCGCATCGATCCTGAACACCCTTGCAAGGATCAGGTTGATGATCAGTGATCCGAAGACGACCAGCGCAAGGTAGCCAAGGACACTGAGGCTGCCTGAGATGTCCAGAGTCCTCAGGTCGGCCATCGAAGCGACCGTGATCGAGAACACGTAGATTGCGTACATCCCGATCTCCTCACCCTTCCTGCGCCCGTGCAGTGCCGGGACGAAGGACGCAGCGATTCCGAGAGTCGTCAGCGTCAGGATGAAGATCGTCATGAACCAGCCTTCAGGGGCAATGAGGCCTGCGGCGCCTGCCAGTGCAACGATAAGCACCGTCGCGCCCAGGAGGATTGCCACATCTTTTGCTGTTTCTTCTTGTTTTTTCTGTTTTTGATTTCCGTCGGCAGCCTCTTCCGAAGACTCCGTCATGCCTTCCAGGGTCTCGCACGGCAGCCATTTGCGGATGAGCTTGATTCCGAATGACATCAGTACGGTCAGGTAGATGAAGCTGATGACCATGTCGCAGGAATTCAGGAGGATGAAAGTCGCCTCGTCGGCACCGAGCATCGTCTTGAGGGCCGCCAGGTTCATCGTGCCGCCGGTGTAGACTCCGGTCAGCATGGCTCCGACCTTCTCTCCGTCCTGGATCGAATCGCCGAAGATCAGGAATCCGATGATGGTGGCGGTGATGACCGAGATGATGGCGGTGACCAGAGCCAGGATCTGGGATCTGGTCTCAGCCTTCTTGAAAGTGCTTCCGAAGAGCAGGAGCGGGATGGCGACCGGTACGGCTGCGCTGCTCAGAATCTCCTGGACCTGAGCCATTCCGGCTGGATGGAAGATGTTTCCGATCAGTAGACCGATGATGTAGAGCACCATGACGGGACCGATCTTCCCAAGCCAGGAAACCTTGCTGCAGAGGCGGATCACCGCTGCGGGAGCCAGCAGGAAGACCAGGGCGATGGCCACAGTGTAGAGAGTCTGCATGATCGGCTACTTTGACGGAGTAGGCTTCAGTGCTGCGAGCAGTGCCTCAGGGTTCTTGTTGAGGATCAATTCCTCAGGGAAGCCAACCTCTTCTGCGAGATCGTAGGCCAGTCCATGGTTGGAGACGTCGAAG